>NZ_VILA01000015.1:140624-220786 GCF_009712025.1 Dolichospermum sp. UHCC 0406 | reverse complement strand
TATGAAATTTTTATAATTTTAATAAAGGAATTTATCAGATTTTGAATGAAGTTAGATATTTTCCCATATTGATGCACTAATATAGTATTCTGTCAAGATAATTTAGATGCGTTTCCCCTGGGGAATGATACCCTCAACGGCGGAATTGGAGACGATACTCTCATTGGTGGTTTAGGTGACGACAACCTCAACGGTGGTGCAGGTATTGATACCCTTATTGGTGGAATTGGTAACGATATCTATGTTGTGGATACTACCACTGATACCATTACGGAAAATACTAATGAAGGGACAGATACCATTCAATCTAGTGTTACTTTTACCATTGCCACCTTACCCAATATCGAAAACCTGACATTAACAGGAACAACCGCAATTAACGGCACAGGGAATACTGGTAATAACCTCATCATAGGTAACACTGCTAATAACATCCTCATGGGTGGTTTAGGTGACGACAACCTCAATGGTGGTGCAGGTATTGATACCCTAATCGGTGGTTTAGGCAACGATATCTATGTTGTGGATACCACCACTGACATCATTAGCGAAAATGTGGGAGAGGGAACAGATACTATTCAATCTAGTGTTACTTACACTATTGCGGTTCTTGCTAACGTTGAAAACCTGACTTTGACAGGAACAGCAGCGATTAAAGGGACTGGCAATGATAGTAATAACATTATCATAGGTAACAGTGCTAATAACATCCTTAACGGTGGTTTAGGTAAGGACAACCTCAATGGTGGTGCAGGTATTGATCGTTTTGACTACCGTAATTTAGCTGATTCCGTTTTCAGTAGCTTTGATGTGATTACGGATTTTAATGCTAATGTTAGTAATGATTTATTCCTTGTTTCTACTGCACGAGCCGGATTTGTGAATGTGGGAGCAGTTAATACCCTGGATGCTGCTGGTATTGGAGCAAAATTAACAGCGGCAGCCTTTGGTTCAAATTTCGCGGCTCAATTCAGTTTTGGACAAAAAACCTTTGTGGCTATTAATGATGCAACCGCAGGGTTTAATGCGGCTAATGATGCCATTATTGAAGTTACAGGATTAACAGGAATTCTGGGACTCAATAACTTTACAACTGTCTGAGTTCGGGTAAGTACAGTGGTGTCAACTTAGGCTAGGGATACTTCGGCAAGTGTTACAGTGAGCTGGCGATGCCCTGAGCTTGTCGAAGGGTCGAACTGCTCAGTACAAGTAGCTTATTTGTTTGGCTGCAACATTTCCGCCCGGAACTTAAGTTCCGGGCTAATAGCTAAAGTGCGTTAAAACGCACTCTGATTAACTCAAAATCAAAAATTATCCTATTTATGCCAAAGTAGTGGGTTTTAAACTACTTTAGCTTTTAGGCAGGGAATAAATTCCCTGGCTGGCTTGAAGGGACATCAATTTACGTTAAGTTGACACCAATGATCACTGCTCATTGGTGTCGACTTAACGCAAAATCTTCATCCCGCAAGGAACTCAAGTTCCTTGCTAATAGCGAAAGTCATCTAAAAGATGACTAAATACTAGGAAAATTCATTAGTCCGTTTTAACGGACTTGAGCTATGAGACAGGGAATTTATTCCCTGGCGGGTGTGGAAGCCAAACAAATAAGCCATCTGTAACCTAAGTTGACACCAATGATCACTGCTAAACCCCTACTACTACAAATCCAAGTTTTTTGTAATTTTGCAAAAGTCCATGTCCCAACCATATTTAGTATAACAATTGACCACTGACCACTGATAAATTACATCACCATCCCGCCATCAACGTTAAATACTTGCCCTGTGATGTAAGCTGCGGCCGGATCTGATGCTAAAAAGCGCACCATGCCAGCAATTTCTTCTGGTTTACCAAAACGCCCCAGGGGGATATATTGCAGGATGCCGTCAGCTTTAATATCACTAGTCATGTCGGTGGTAATGAAACCGGGGGCAACGGCATTGACAGTGATGCCACGGGAAGAAAGTTCTTTGGCAACGGTTTTGGTAAAGCCAATTACTCCAGCTTTGGCTGCGCTGTAGTTGGCTTGTCCAGGGTTGCCCATTTGTCCGGCGACGGAAGCGATGTTAATAATTCGCCCCGAACGTTGTTTAAGCATAATTTTACTGACTACTTTTGTACATAGAAATACACCAGTTAAGTTAAGGTCTATGACTGCTTGCCATTCTTCTAATTTCATTCTTAATAGCAGGGTGTCACGGGTAATACCTGCATTGTTGACTAAGATATCCACGCGCTGGAATTTTTCTAAGGTGGTTTTAATGAGTGTATCTACTTGATTTTCTTGAGAAACATCTGCTTGGAGGGCAATGGCTTCTCCTCCTGCTGCTGTGATTTCTGCTACTACTTCATCTGCTGCGGTGCTAGAACTAGCGTAGTTAACAACTACTTTTGCGCCTTGGGATGCTAGTTGGATAGCGATCGCTCTGCCAATTCCTCTTGATGCACCTGTGACAATTGCAACCTGATCTTTTAATAAACTCACTTGATTTTCCTCAATCTGTGGAGATACCTCGCTAATTATAATTATAATATCTGGCGGTAAGTGGGAAACTCAGGGGCTTTAGCCCTGAGAGTGTCAATAATTACCTTCAGGTGTGGGTGTTTCCGTCGGAATTGGTTCTTCCGTTGGGGTTTGTGAGGGCGTTTCTGTGGGTTCAGGTTCTGGTGGATTTTCTGCTGTTACAGTCAGTTGATAATCTACCGGTTCTGAGGCTGTGGAAACAACAACAAATTCATAAAATCCTTTTTCTGATAATGTTGCAGATATCGTCCGTTTTTGAGAATCTTCTAGCAGTGGGTTTTTCCCAGAAGGAGAATAAATTGATAATAAAACTTTTGAATTTGCTTCTAGCTTAACTTCCATATTTTGATCTTTGGCTAGTCCAGCAATAAAAACTTTACCTCTTCCTGGTTGCAAACTTCCATTCACTGTTTTCCCGGTAGCACCTTCAGGAAAGACGATTTTTTCAAATATGCTTTTATCAAGAATAGCGTTAAATTGATCATTGACAAATGCGTACCAAACTTGTCCAATGGGTTGTTTAATAAAACTTTTACCCTTTTGTTCAGGAAATTCATGTAAAAAAGCTGCATCACCTAAATCATATAAAGACCGACTACCAACGTTGATTTTATTAATTTTAAATTGCCAGATTGCGCGTTCATTCCCAGTATAATTGCCCAGTTGACGGCGAGAGTCAGAGGTGATTGCAGATAGCTGTACTTGGGGAGAGAATTCTTTTAAAACACAAGCTTCTCGAAAGCGGTTAATATCTTCTGCTAAATAAGTTTTGCCAAATCCTCCTTGGCCAATTTGTCGAATAATAACATAGCGATCGCCTAAAGTTTGCCCTGGTTGAATCCCCTGATTTCCAGATGTTGGTACATTAGCAATTTTGTCTCCACATTGGAGACAAAACCTACTACCAGACGGATTTTGATGCCCTTGAGAACAATAAATATTAGTCATTGGTCAGTTGTCAGTTGTTAGTAGGGGCGAAGCATTTGCAAGATAAATTATCGGTCATTGCCAAAAATAGTTCTCCAAATGCTTCGCCCGTACAGTTGTCAGTTGTCAGTTCTGAAAAATTACCCATTACCTATTACTTATTCTCTACTTTATCAGATGCGATCGCATACCAAATTTGCAGAAAAGTTTTTTGATTTAGTTTCCCACGTTCTTGACCAGGAAACAATGGTTCAAATGTCTGATATGTATCTGCGCGTAAATCCTGGAAAGATTTATACTTACCCAATCTTCCAGCTTTAGCAAGTTGTTCCCAGCGTTGAGAATCTTGTTGACTATAACTACCGATTTTCTTTCTAGCAGTTTCACTTAAATTAGCCTTTTCTATATGATTTAACAACTGATCTGCAACATGATTCCATTGTTCCCGCAAAGCAGCATCTGCCGATTTCTCAGTTAACTGACGTTTATTTAATTCTGGTTTTTGGGTATAGAAAACTTCATTAACTGTATTATTAAAAAAATTCGCAGAAATTTCTAGCTTTTGCACACGACTGGAAATTTGCTGAATACTGCGTTTACCATTATTCCCATTTCCAGAATTATTAATAGATGGAATTTGAGGAACTTCAATTTGAGGAACTGTAATTGATGTTATCCCCTTAACTGCAAAATTTCCTAAAGCGAATACACCAGCGCCTGTTAACAAGATTCCCGTAGTCATAATAAAGCTAACAGTAAAAGGCCGCAACCATATTGGCATCGGTATTTTCTGGACAAATAATGTCGTTTTGTTGTGGACACCACTATGAAGAGTCCGAGCGCGTTTTATACCTGGTGCTACCACCTCTGTTTTTAACTTAGTAATATAAGGATGGGGATTATTGGTAGGAGTTTGCATAATCTGTGGTGTAGATGAAAGAGATGGTAAAGGTAAATCTTTAATAACTTGTTCGGCTTTTTGATAGCGATCGCTCGGTTTATATGCCAACATCTTTTTGAAGACAGCCTCTAATTTGGGGCTAACCTTAATTTCCTTACCCCAAAACCAAACGCCATTATAGCTATCATAAAGTAAATTTGGTTCTTTCCCCGTGATCAATACTAAAGCCGTCACTGCTAGAGAATAAAAATCACTGCTTTTATAGACTTTTCCCTGAAGTAACTGTTCTTCAGGTGCGTATCCCTTTTTACCTAATAAAGTTGCATTTACAGCCAATTGTGTCCGCCAAAAACCCTGATCAGCTGGTAACTGTTTGACACCACCAAAATCAATCAACACAGGTAAATTATCACTTTGGCGTAAAATCAAATTATCCGGGGAAATGTCGCGGTGAACTATATCTAGAGAATGAATATAAGTCAAAATTGGGAGAATATTGTGCAGTAAATTAATAACCTCTTCTTCACTAAAAGACTTTCCCTGACTTTGACGCTGTGTAAATAATTGGTCATAATTATCACCCTCAATATAATCTTGCACCAAAAAGAAAAAATCCTTAGTCCCAATTTTTGCCTGAAAAGAAGCGTGAAAACGTGGAATTTGGGGATGTTGGATTTTTTTCAGGACATTTGCTTCTCGTTCAAACAGTTCCTTTGCTTTTTCTAACTCCTGCGGTTTGACAATATTGGGGGCAAATTCCTTTAAAACGCAGGTTTTACGAGATTTTTGCCGATCAATCGCTAAATAACTGCGGCCAAAACCACCTTGTCCCAATATTCGCGCAATTTCATAACGATTATCAATAACTTGTCCCACACTCAAAGGTAATGCTTCACCGCAATGAGTACAAAAACGATGACTACCATTATTTATGTGTTGTTGACTGCAATATATTTGCATGGTATTGGAGGATAAATGGGAAGTTATCAATGACTACAAAAGGAGTAAGGTAATTTACGTTTTCATCAATGTTTTGCGTTCTCAATGTTTGGACAAAACTGAATTTGCTGGTTTTCAAAACTGTAAGCTGTTACGCAGCTAAATTTGATCATCCTAATTTAGTAGGGGTAATTCATGAATTACCCCTATAGGCTAACTAACCTTTTCGACCCCCGCTAAATCCAAAATCGGTGCAATCAAATCTTCCCGCTTTACCGCCATCAGATGCACACCCTGACACAATCCTCGCGCAATTTGCACTTGTTCGGCGGCAATTTTCATTCCTTCTTCGAGAGGATGTTTCGCTTTTGCTAACCTCTCAATAATGTGTTCAGGAATATTCACACCGGGAACGGCTTTATTAATAAACTGGGCATTTTTTGCCGATTTCAACAGAAAAATTCCCGCCAGAATTGGTTTATTGTAACCTACAGCAATTTTATCCATGAACTTTTCTAATGTTTCAAAATCAGTAATTAATTGACTTTGAAAAAATTGCGCCCCGGCTACTATCTTCTTTTCAAACCGACTTTGTAAACCTGACCAACTTTGAGATTGAGGATCTACTGCTGCACCGGCAAATAAATCTAATGCGCCATCAGTGAGAGGTTTCTCATTAAAATCAAAGCCCTGATTCATGTTTCTAATTAACTGCAATAACCGCACAGCTTCTAAATCAAAAACGGCTTTTGCTTGAGGATTATCTCCTGCTTTTACAGGGTCGCCAGTTAAAGCTAAAATGTTGCGGATACCCAAAGCATGAGCACCCATTAAATCTGCTTGTAATCCAATTCTATTCCGATCACGGCAAGCAAATTGACAAATCGGCTCAATCCCATTTTGCAATAAAATTACCGAGGCTACCAACGAAGACATCCGCATTACAGCACGGCTACCATCAGTAATATTGACAGCATGAACCCTTCCCTTAAGAGTCGCCGCCATTGCAAGCATCTGGACTGGATCTCCTCCCTTGGGAGGTGCAACTTCGGCGGTAATTAAAAATTCACCTGCAAGGGCGGCTTTACGGAAGTTATTAAAAGCACTAAAGCTATGGGTATCCGGCATAACATTATAATTTTGGTTTGCTAATCAGGTAAAACATCAGACACCTAAAAGCTTAAACCTTAAAGAGGAACAGTGAAACCCAAAGCAGCTTTAACATCTGCTAAAGTTTGATTAGCGATCGCTCTGGCTTTCTCCCCACCATCTCGCAACACTGACTCCAAATAGCCTTTATCCGCCATTACCTCCTGATATTTAGTTTGAATTGGCTGTAAAGCACAAATCGCCGTTTCTGTCAATAAAGGTTTGAATTGTCCCCAACCCATATCTGCACATTCAACCGCTACCTCTTCCTTGGTTTTTCCAGCCAGTAGGGTATACAGAGTTAATAAATTATGACATTCTGGGCGTTCTGAATCATCAAAGGTTAAACCCCTCACTAAATCAGTTTTACAGCGTTTAATCTTCTTATTAATCTCCTCTGGTGAGTCTAAAATATTAATCCGACTTAATTCTGAAGGATCTGATTTTGACATTTTCCGGGTTCCATCTGTCAAACTCATCACCCTTGCACCTTCCTTTCTAATTAAAGGATCTGGTAATTTTAATACAGGTGCTTTTTTCGCAAATTGGTGATTAAACCTATTGACGATATCTCGCGTTAGTTCTAAATGTTGCTTTTGATCTTCACCTACTGGCACTTTATCAGCTTGATAAAGGAGAATATCCGCCGCCATGAGTACGGGATAATCTAACAAACCAACACCGACATTTTCCCCTTGTTTAACGGCTTTTTCCTTAAACTGGATCATATCTTGCAACCAGTTCAGAGGGGTAATGCAATTTAGCAACCAAGTCAGTTCACTGTGTGCGGAAACGTGAGACTGAACAAAGATGTGAGAATGCTGTAAATCAATGCCACAGGCTAAATATAATGCAGCAATATTGTAAGTATCAGCCGCTAAAGTGGCGGGATTATGCGGTACAGTGATAGCGTGTAAATCTACCACACAAAAGAAATTTTCATACTGGTCTTGAATTTCTACCCAGTTGCGAATCGCACCTAAATAGTTACCTAAGTGTAAGTTACCAGTTGGTTGAACTCCCGACAAAACGCGCTGCTTACCCATAATTATCAGTGTAACGAGAACTTGCTCAATTTTATAGACCCTAACCGTCAAGTCAAACCCCTGAAAACCGTCCTAAGTAGATTAGGAGAGGTTTGTTAGAAAATATGATCAAACATTTTCTCATCATCTTCTACAATTAATAATTAGGTGTATTAACAACTAGGAAATTATTTAGTTATGCCCCCACTTAACATTGATGTAAATCAATCCAATATCAGTATTAAAGAGTTGTTATCTCTAGTGCTTGCAGGCAAAGAAATTGTTTTAACTGATGGTAGCATCCCCCAAGCACGTTTGATATCAATGTCTTCCGAAAAAATTTCAAGTTCTCAATCTCGCACAGCAGGATTACATTCTGGAGTTATTTGGACAAGTGAAGATTTTGATGAGCCACTACCTGAAGATTTCTGGACTGGAAATATATGAATTTACTGCCATTGAAGTGCCTCTTTGTTACTCTGTTTTGTTGCTTAAATATAAAACTAAAAGAATCTGTACCTCCAGAGAGATAAAAACCAACTGACCTAACTTTTATACTTCAGACTAAATAGGTTTTGATCAAAAACAACTCAGGGAAATATACTTAATGAAAGCTTTATTAATCTGGCCGATAATGCCTAATTCATTCTGGTCTTATCAGGAAACCATTGATTTAGCTGGGTTACGTGCTACGAATCCCCCATTAGGTTTAATCACTGTTGCAGCGATGTTACCGAGTGATTGGGAATTCAGATTGAGCGATCGCAATGTCCGTCTAGAAACAGATGCAGATTGGGAATGGTGCGATATAGTCATCATCTCGGCAATGATTATCCAAAAACAGGATTTTGGCGACTTAATTAGAAAAGGCAAAAAGTTAGGTAAAAAAGTCGCAGTGGGGGGACCATTTGCCACATCTGTACCAGAATTTGTCCTCGAAGCAGGCGCAGATTATTTAATTTTAGATGAAGGGGAAATCACTCTTCCCATGTTTGTAGAAGCTTTAGAAAAGGGAGAAGAAAAGGGGATTTTCCGCGCCACAGAAAAACCAGATGTCACCACAACTCCCTCACCTCGGTTTGATTTATTAGATTTAGATGCTTATATAGCAATGACGGTGCAATTTTCCCGTGGTTGTCCATTCCAATGTGAATTTTGCGATATTATTACCCTTTTTGGCCGCAAACCCCGCACAAAAACACCTGAGCAAATTCTGGCGGAATTAGAAGTTTTATATAAGATGGGTTGGTGGCGTTATGTGTTTATTGTTGATGATAACTTTATTGGCAATAAACGCAATGCTAAAGTCTTTTTAAGGGCATTAATTCCCTGGATGGAAGAACGTAATTATCCTTTTGCTTTATTAACAGAAGCTTCTTTGAATTTAGCTGAAGATGATGAGTTACTAGAATTAATGGTAAAAGCTGGTTTTGTCCAGGTATTCATGGGAATTGAAACCCCTGATGTAGACAGTTTAGTAGGAATTAATAAACCACAAAATACTCGTAGTTCCTTAGTTGAATCTTGCCATAAAATTACCAAAGCCGGATTACAAATTATGTCTGGTTTTATCTTAGGATTTGATGGGGAAAAACCAGGCGCAGGTAAACGGATTCAAGAGTTTGTGGAAGCAACTTGTATTCCCCAAGCTCATCTTAACTTATTGCAAGCATTACCGAATACAGCTATGTGGACTCGCTTGCAAAAAGAAGGACGGTTAAGGGATGGTTTGGGTGAATTTTTTGGTTCTCAAAAAGCCTTAATGAATTTTGTTCCCACTCGGCCAATGTCGGAAATTGCGGAGGAGTTTATTGATGCTTTTTGGAATTTGTATGAACCTATGCCATACCTGAAACGGACTTTTCGCCATTTTATGATGATGGAAGGTTGGCGAGCTAAATATCAACGGACTTTAACAAAACCAGAGTTTCAATTTTTAATGTCTATTTGTTGGCGACAGGGAATGCTCCGTTCTACACGGTTTGTTTTTTGGCAGCAATTAATAACAATGGCACGGCAGAAACCTCATCTATTATATGATTATTTAATTGCTTTGGGTACAGGTGAACATTTTTTCAAGTTCCGTCATGAGGTAAAGGCAGAAATAGAAGCAGAATTAGCAGAATTCCAGCAGCATGAACGGGAGCAAGAAGCCATAAATTTACAGTTAGAACCTGTGAGTTAAGTAGCTCCTTAATACCCAGATCCCCGACTTCTTAAAGAAGTCGGGGATCTATTCTGCGAGGGTCATGGTAAAATTAAGTTTCCCGCTAAAATTGCAAAAGTTATTTCCCCCGCTACTGTCTTTGTCCCTATGCACTGGGGTAGGCTATGGGTAGATGATGCGGAAGCTAACACTCTTACCTATTCAGAAGCTTTTCATAATTCCGTTCAAGCAGGATTAACAGCCTATGCTGTGCCATTATTACCAATTTCTGTAGAATCTACTTTTAAAAATTATCAATTTCAGTCCTCTCAATGGTAAGATATTAACTGTATTCATAAATTAGAAATGCACAAACAATTTAACCTATAGTTAATCATCAATAGTTATGATTATTTTTTTAGCTATCTAAATTGTTAAAGCATGATCATGATTATTTTTAAAGGAATTTTCTTAAACTGCAAAGTTTGTGAAAAGAGAAAATATATTATGCTTTTTTATCCTTGAGATTTATCTACAGGATTTTTGTTTTATCTTCGTAATTTCCAAATTAATTTTAATCAAGGAGGATCAAATGAGAAAATTCATTAAAAGCTTTCTAGAACTTACCAGTGATAAAAGCTTCATGCACATGATTGAAGTTATTGAGGTAATAGTTGCAAAATTACTATCTCTACTTATGGTAATAGTAATTCTTGCAACACTTGGTGATTTAGCAATATTTATTTTTAAGGAAATACTTTCTCCACAAGAAGGTAGTTTTAGCAAGACATTGTTTCAAACTTTCGGTTTATTTCTCAATGTTTTAATTGCTTTAGAAATACTAGAAAATATCACTGGCTATCTGAAAAAGCAAGTTTTACAAGTTGAACTAGTTATTGTTACTTCTTTAATTGCTATTGCCAGAAAAATTATTATTCTTGACGTGAAAGTTACTGAAGGTATCGAAATTATCGGTTTAGGTATTGCGATTCTTTCTTTATCAATTAGTTATTTGATAATTCGGAGTAGTAATTCTCAAAAAGGGAATTAAATGCGGATTATTGCTATTAATCTATTATTTTTTTCAATTTTGTATTTTGAATGGGAGTAATGGTTAGAGAAGCTATGGTATATTCAGAGGTGGTGCGGCCGTGAATATGGCGAAAATTAACTCTACTAGCAGAAAATTTGATCGCGTGGCATCAGCCAGAGAATTTGTTTAGACACACTCAGTAACTCGATGACAGGCAAAAACGCAACACAGAATGCATTTCTGCGGTTGGTGTCCAGTAAGGTCGAAGTTTCCGAGTCAGCATCTCGCTACTCGTTGCTTCCTGGTAAAGAAATGGTAATTGGACGTGACCCCATCTGCCAAATTGTCTTGGATGCCATGATATACCGGATGGTATCTCGTCGTCATGCGGTAGTTCGTCCCCTTTCTTTAGTGACCAATAGCGGTTGTAGCTGGGTAATTTGTGATTTAAATAGCGCCAATGGCACTTTTTTAAATGGAGAACACTTAAAAGGATGTCAAGAATTACATTTAGGCGATCGCATTTCCCTTGGCTCTGATGGACCACAATTTATTTTTGAGTATGAAGTTATTGCTCAAAAAACGATAATTAATGTGAGTAAAGCGACAGTATTATCATCTATCAATAACCAAAGTCTGTCATCAAAGCAGGATTCTGTAAGCTTCACACAATTGTTTCCCATTATCTCTACTGGTAAGGATTTAACTCGCAAAGCCTACCTAATCCCAGGAATCCTCACGGTAGTTTTTGTGGTGTTAATGTTTGCTAGTGTGGGTCATCCTCAAGCCAATCAAGTAATTGTCGGATCTTATATCGCTTTCGCGGCTTACTACTTTGTTTATCAATTGTGTGGTAAATCTAAGCCTTGGTGGGTACTCATAGCTGCGGCACTGAGTACAATGTTAATTTTGCTGAGTCCTCTATTAGATTTATTCATCAAAGTATTCCGAGATATCTTACCTGGGACTTTAGATACTACATCTCCAGATGGTATTACCTTCACCGAATTATTCGTACGGATGTTTTTTGGGGCGGGGTTAATGGAGGAGTTGCTGAAAATACTACCAGTATTAGGGGCATATTGGATTGGAAATTCCTTACCTTCACCTTGGCGAGAACGGATTGGGGTTTGGGAACCCTTAGATGGCATTCTCCTGGGTACAGCTTCCGCTGTCGGCTTTACCTTACTAGAAACCCTTGGTCAATATGTTCCCTTAATTTCTCAAAATTCTAGTCAATCAGTGGGTTTACAGTTACTTATTCCCCGCATTTTAGGTTCTGTGGCTGGACACATGGCCTACAGTGGATACTTAGGCTATTTTGTTGGTTTGGCTGTGTTAAAACCCCTGAAAGGAAAGCAAATTCTCTCTGTGGGTTATTTGAGTGCTTCTGCACTTCACGCTTTATGGAATGCCACAGGTTCGATTAATGCTTTTTTCTTGGTGGTAGTTGGTGTTTTGTCCTATGCTTTTCTCATGGCAGCCATTCTCAAAGCCAGGGTATTATCACCAACAAGATCAAAAAACTTTGCAACCCGGTTTCTCGACCCAAAATAGCAGATAGCAGGGACAGGGAACAGAGTTAAAAATAAGTTTAAGAATCAGATTTTGAGAGATGTTGGAGGGCATAATCAGCGATCGCTAAAGTAATTTTTGCTTGTTCTATTTCTGATAAATTTGCCCAATCTCGATGTTCAAAATCTCTAATTATAGATGTCAATGTTTGTGGTTCACTACTTCGCATTGCATAAGCAAAAGGACGAGCTAAAACTAACAGATCATCCATTTCCCAACTGGGTAGTAAAGCCTGGACACATTCCACTAATTTCTCACTAGCTGATTTTTCAAGAATAGAAACTTCAGCAGCTTTTTGAGCAATTGCCGTGAGTAAAACTTCAGGCATAACCGAAAAAGCATTTTGCAAAGCTGACTGAAGATAATTAACTGTATTTTTACTAATGTTGTTATTTTCAATAACAGAAACTTGATCCCAAATTATATCTAAGTTTTGATAAAAATTATCGGCGCTGGTGATTAGTTCTGCGTCGGTGAAATCCTGCAAACCAAATTGTAGTTCTAGATGCTGAAAATAAGCTTCTGAGGATTCATCAGCCAAATTCCAGGGATAAGTAGCATCTTCAGGTTCTAGTAGTGCTTCTATAAATTCTAAATCCAGATTCGATGGGACAATATTCACAATATTTAAATCCTTAGGTTGGTTTTTCATGTTCTTTTCCCTATTAATTCATTGTTCTTGTTGACAGCTACAACCTGAAGAATTGGATTTCCGTAAAATCATGGAAATAAACATCATCTCAATAAATTTTAATCCAGCAGGTTGCAGGTAAATCAAATTCAACGGTTTTCAATCCTGACTCTTACTGCATTCTTCTGTGATAAATTCCCAAATGTCACCTTGAGAACTGCCAAACATTAACTGCATTCCCGATGTTAAAGCCACTTCTTCCCGCAGAATTTGTTGCCAACCATTGGGGCTTAAATACCAGGTAGTCCCATAGGTAGAGAAATCCTGTAGGTAATAAGTAATCATTGATGTAGTTTCATTGAGAGTATGCCGACATAAAATTTCCGCGTGCCGTTTAGAAATGTAAAGTTCGGGGATCACAATATCATTATCTTTCGTGCGACCGATGCGGGTAACACCGGGACGTAATAACCAAGTTTTCTCCCCTGGTGACAGTGATGGCTTTGCCCGCCCTAGGCATCGCAAATAAGCTGTATTCACCGGGGTAGCTATGCCAGAAATTGCCGGCTCTGGTAGTTCTGTAACTCCTTCATCTACGCCTTTAATCAGTTCTCCATCAAAATCAGGATGGAGGTAGAGAACTGGTAAAGTCCAAGCTGGTTGATTGAATTTATACAGTGTCAACAGTTCTTGTCTAGCTGCTGCTACCGCCTCATCAATTAATTTACGCGATCGCAAATTAGCAGCAAAAGTTTGAATAAAACTATAACTTTCTGCATCAGCAATTTGATCACGCATTCCTAACACCGCTGGCACACCATGACGAATTAACACTTCTACCAAACTACTAGCAGGGATAGCTTGGTGATTAGTTGCTGCTGGTTGCGCTCCCCAACAGGCGTTAAAAACTCCCAATTTTATCCCTGTCCGCGTTAAGACTTGAGCTAATTCTATCCCATTAATTTTGAGTTCATTTCCTAAAAATAATGAGCCTCCATCTGGATCTGGTAGTCCATGCCCGGCATAAAAAAACACATTATAAACTTTAGTTTCTAACTCTTGAATTAACTCTGTTTTCGTCGGTTGTACCAATGTCTTTACTGTACAAGGTGCATAGCCAGCGGCAGTTTTGCCCACAGGACGACCTGCTAACAAGATTTTTTTCAGTAAAGATGCTTCCTGATCTAGTTGTAATTTATGATCATGTCCTAATACCAACAGAATATTTACAGCCCGGTCGGTTCGCAATTCTGGCAGAGGTTCAACTTCACGGATGGTGCGACTAAATAAAATATCCTGGGAAAGAGACATGGCTGATTGTCCGGCTTCTGGCTGCATAATTTCCCAAGGTAAGGCAATCAGATCAGGATCACGAATTTCTAACCGAAAGCGTAATTGAGTCTGTTGACCCATGGCCATCCCCCGACTCCGTTCCCAACTACTCAAAATCGCTCCATCAAATATCCATCGCCATAAATTGATGCCCAAGGATTGCATCAAACGACTACTATAGGGACTTGTATTTTGACCTTCAGCAGGTGAAATTACAGCTAAGGGTAAGCCATTAACTAATGGAGATGTTGAACCGGACGTAACATCTAATAGATTATGACCAGCAAACATTTGCTGCCAATCTCGCCAAACCTGATTAAGTTCAGCGGAGAAAACACAATCACGGAGAACATAACCACTGGGATATGGTGCTTGGACTACCCAAATGGCGAAGTGATCTGTGCCAGTATTCACTAGACGGGCGATCGCTATACTCGCCGAAGGCATTGCCAAATTCGGGCTGGACATGGATTGGTAGAAACTAAACGTTCAAAACACAGATACAGATATTCTAGACAGAAGTAGCGAATTTAGTCATTAGTTAGTTGTCAGTTGTTAGTTGTCAGTAGGGGCGAAGCATTTGCAAGATAAATTATCGGTCATTGCCAAAAATAGTTCTCCAAATGCTTCGCCCGTACAGTTGTCAGTAGGGGCGAAGCATTTGCAAGATAAATTATCGGTCATTGCCAAAAATAGTTCTCCAAATGCTTCGCCCGTACAGTTGTCAGTAGGGGCGAAGCATTTGCAAGATAAATTATCGGTCATTGCC
The DNA here is from genome assembly GCF_009712025.1 of Dolichospermum sp. UHCC 0406. Classification (NCBI taxonomy): domain Bacteria; kingdom Bacillati; phylum Cyanobacteriota; class Cyanophyceae; order Nostocales; family Aphanizomenonaceae; genus Dolichospermum; species Dolichospermum sp. UHCC 0406. The sequence continues at coordinate 205,832 of NZ_VILA01000015.1, read as the reverse complement.
AAAAATAGTTCTCCAAATGCTTCGCCCGTACAGTTGTTAGTAGGGGCGAAGCATTTGCAAGATAAATTATCGGTCATTGCCAAAAATAGTTCTCCAAATGCTTCGCCCGTACAGTTGTTAGTTGTTAGTGGGAAAATTTATACCTGTCACCTATTGACAAGGACTAGGTTGATTTGATTGTAAAATAGAAATACCCTTCCCTAGATCTTGCAGTTCGGAAAAGTTAACTTGGACTATTTGAGAAGTTTCTAAGGCAGGATTGGATTTTTCACAGAGGCGCAAACGCACTTCTGGATTATTTTCATTATTAGGATTAGTTTTTTTCTCTATAACTTGGAAAAAACTTTCAGCGGAAAAAGGTTGGTTATTTAAAGTTATGGAACTATTAGCTTGAATCACCCAATTAGGAGAGAGATTATCTAAAGTTCTTTGTATAGTCGAAGGTGGAGGCTGACTGGAAAAAGGAGTCGGAGAAGAAATTATTATTGTTGGTGATTTGAATTGAAGTTTAAACCAATATCCCAATAAACCAGATAATAACGTTAATCCCAAAATAACAAACAACTGTAATGGTATTTGGGGAAGTTTGATAGTTTTATTTTCGGAAATAACTTGAGTTTTTTGATTATTAATAAAACTCTCACCATTGTTTGGATCATCTGATGAATATAATTCTGTGTCAGCTAAAAGATGAGAAATATCCGCTGTAATTCTTATATCTGGTTCAGAGTATTTGACATTGTAATGTATTAAGGCAATAGTAACATTATCATGTCCATTTTTAGTATTAGCAATTTCTATTAATCTTTGGGCAACATTTTCTATACTTGTTTTTCCAGAGAGGAGAGGCAATATTTCTGTTTCCCAAGATTCTTCTACTCGGTCAAAATCGCTCAAACCATCGGATGTGAGTAAAAAAACAGCATCTTCGTCAATAATAAAGCGTTGAGAGGTAGGATGTAGTGAGGTACTTTTACTCATTCCCAAAGCCTGAACTAAGGAGCCAGAACCACTGTGTTGTAATGCTTCCCGGTAGAGAGCATAGCCCAAACGGACTTCACGGGACGCGACATCATCATCTAAAGTAACTTGATGACAACTATGGCGGGTAATCCAGTAGGCACGACTATCACCAACATGGGTAATATATATCTCATGGGCGATAGGTAAAGCCATGACAATAGTTGTTCCCATGCGTTGTCGTCCTTGACGATGTTCGCTATCATTACGCTGGCTGATTTTATCATTAGCGGTTGCCACTGCTCTTTCTAAATCAGAAAGTAGCATGGAAGGATCTATGTTGTCGTCAGCAACTGAAGTAAGTTCTTTTATTTGTTGCTGAATGGTTTCAATTGCTAGGTTAGAAGCCACATTACCGCCCTCATGTCCACCAATACCATCACAAACAACTGCTAGGGCGTTATGCTGGGGTGGTTTAGTGATCAAAGTGTCGGCGGCAGGGTAACAAGCATCCTCGTTGCGTGGGCGGCTGGGGCCTGAGTCTGTTTTAGTATAGATTGTGATAGTGGTTGTTTGAGATTTTTCTAATTGGTTTAATCCTTGATCTAAAACTTTGATTAATTGTTCAGATGAGTTAATGTCCCCCTGAATTAGAAATTCACATACTTGTTGAATAAATGGGGCAATATTTGGTTTGGCATTTTTGAGCAGTTTCAGCCAAAATTCTCCCAATTGGGATAATGTCGGGGGGGTTTCTCCATCAAAACGCAATTCCAGTAAGCGAATTAATACCCCTTCTACCCTTAATAGATAAGAGTCTAGAAGGCTAGATGCTACTCCTTCAATGCCTAGGGGCTGCCATAAATTAGCTAATTGCCACAGCCAATGAATTTGGCGGATTGATGAAGCTGCACTCCAAACAGTATCTAAACTACTACATAGATTTGCTTGAGTGATGGTTGCATCAGTTATTAATGGTGGTCTTTCTAATAGTAATATTTCTGTTTTGCTCTGCCCGTTACCTAAATTGAGAATTCCATAAACTTGTGGTATGTGGAGACGATAGGGAATTAATTTCAGATAAGGTCTAATTTTTCCTAAATCATCTAACTCTGGTATTTGGGGCAATAACCCAGGTTTGATATCTAAAAGTATGAATTTATTAATAACTAAATAGCGATTGCTCCCATCGTCTAAAATAGATCCGGGATCACCAAAGTTGAGATCATTGCCCACAGCCCACAAATAACGCTTAGGTAAAGGAGTGGAACACTGCTGGCAAAATTTGTGGGTGAGGGGATTAGCAGATTGACAATATTCATTTGGGCAGCAGAGCGTTACCGCATCATTTTCCATAGTTTTCCCACCGATCAACAATTGGCATTTTTTTCCAGAGTATTTCGTGTCTTAGTTGCTACCGCGCATATTTTTGGCAACCCACAGGCTCATCATAACTTTTATTGTTATGGGAATATGTAGCAATAGCAGAACTAATTCTCCACCTGTCATTAAAACTTGACATAGCTGGCGAATATAATTCGCCAAGGCTAGTAGTCTGTCAATCCAAAAATGACGGGTAAAGAAAGGCAAGCAGGGGCAGAAGAGGGGCAGGGGGAGTAGGGGAGGGAAAAACAGAAGTTTTTTCCGATCATTACCCGTCAAAATAAATTTGACGAACTACTAGGTAGATATGTATTCCGGTTATTGATTATTACTTACGGCAATTTGGGGTAATCCCATACTGTAGTTAGTAACCCGACTGGAGAGATTATAGCTAATTTCGCCTTTTTGAAGAAGCGATCGCAAATAATGCTCTAAGTCTGAACCAATACGGCGTAAGTTATAATCTGTTAGATCCGCGCCACTAGACGCTTCTACCAATTGATCAAACTGGCGATAAACTTTTTGCAGAGCATCTTCGTTCCAGTTAAATTCGTTATCTGGATCAATATCTAGTGTCAAAACTTGATTACTCGGAATCAGTTCATCTTTGTCCATTTCCGCCGCAAAAATGCGAACATGGCGGGTTGTGGACTTGAGCAGCATCAGGTTATCCATAAATTTGGGTGTAAGAATTTAGCTGAATTGCACTGCAATCATTTTAACTGCTATGTTTGAGCTTACAGCAAAAATGACGGCGAAAGTCTAAAATTAGGACAGATGGGCGCAGTCAGAAGCAGGACTGGTGTTTGGGCTGTGATTTTAAGTTCGGATCTCATTTACCCGGAATGTGCCATATTCTTCTAAATTGATTCCGTCTCATGTATGTAATAATTCACAAAAAATTTTCTGATTTTTTGACTGATTCTGATTTTTTCTGATGTAAATGTACTCATCTTGTAGTGACTTCACTAGATTTTCTTCCAGTTAGTCAATTTTCCTACAGTTATAAATTGCATTTATCAAAGGAGCATCTTCAGTACAAATGCTTAATTATTCTCATCCGAGAAAAGTAAAAAAAATAATATTTCTTGACGTTTTTAACAAGTTGATGTAAAAACCTTTAACAAGGTCTAATCAGTTCTTTACAAAAACTTCATGGTATGACATCTCAGAAATTGAATAATAGTTTATGGCTCGGATATGCCATAAATAGGAAAGAAACACCAAAAAATAGTAGAATCTAACTAAAAAAAACAGGGGGAGTAAAATAAGATGCCAGTTTTATGGATGAGAAAAAATTCTGATCTTCAAAAACTTTGGATTCACAAAAGTACAAAGAAAGTATAAGAAATTTTTCTGAAGATTTAGAACCCTACCCGGATGACCACTAACTAAAGGAATCCTCAAAACTATGAACTCTAAAGCATTACCACGCCAAATAAATAATCCAGAAGTAGGTGTTTATGAGTGTGAAATTCACCTCAAATTCCGCCTGATTGAGGAAAAGAGTCTATTAGGTGATCGTGAGCAACTGTTACAAGTATTACTAGAGGCTTTAACTGAAGGATCTGATGATTTTTTAGAAACCTTACAAGCATCTGTAAAAGCTCAGGAGATTTCGGAGTTTAAAGCCTCCCCACAAATGCGTCGCCAAATGATGCGTTTACGCAATTTAGCTGATACTATTCAATAGTTATTGGTGTAATTTTTGATAGTGACCAGTCTAATTCAGATTTTTCAATATTGAGTTGGAAAAGTTAACCTTTACCTGTTTTTCTTAATCATGAGTTCGCTTGTAAACGTAAAATTACGTCTACAATATTTGCGTCTCAATGCTGGCAAGCTAGGAAAATTACAAGTAAAAATGTCTGACATTGTGTTACTATCTCGGCAGCAAAATTATCCAGGTGCACTTTACCATTTTTTTACCAAGTAACTCTCATCATAAGTAGAGCAGTTTACTTTGCTAGACCATGTTCCAAAGCAAAACGAACCAACTCTGTGCGGCTATTAGTACCAGTTTTACTAAATAGACGACTCACATATTTTTCGACATTGCGGACGCTGGTTTCCAAGCGCCGGGCAATTTCTTTATTCATTAATCCTTCTGCTACCAAATTTAAAACACTTTGCTCTCTAGGAGTCAAATCTATTTTAAACGGGGCTGGCGTTTGGGATATGGCACTCCGATGAGTTAATAGTATTCTAATTTGAGCGATTTGATTAGCCAAATCGGCAAGATTTGGAGTTTCGCTGTTTTCCCCGGTTGAGGGAGTTTGGGCGCTGCGACGCGCTAGTAAGTTTTCAACTATGGCGACTAATTCATCAGGATCGAATGGTTTCGGTAAATACGCATCAACACCTGCATGATAGCCTTGAATGCGATCGCCTGTCATCCCTTTAGCAGTTAAAAATACCACTGGTAGAGCCTGAAAACGGGGGTCATCTCGCATTTGCTTGAGGAACTGATAGCCATCTACCTGGGGCATCATAATATCAGAAATGACCAAATCAGCGGTGTTTGCTTGCATCCAGTCCCAACCTTCACGGGCATTACTGACAGTTTGAACCCTAAAACCGCTTTCTTGTAAGTATTCTTTGACGGCTTCCCGCAATCCCGGTTCGTCATCTACCAGTAACAATTGTGCTGACATTGAAAATTCCTATTAGGTGTACCTTAATCTAATCTAGCGAAATTTGGTGAGTATTGACTACTAGGGCAGAGGAAATCCATTAATTCATCCGTCTTTATCTGCGTTTATCTGCGTTTATCTGCGGTCAATAATTCTTAAAATCTGATTCTATTCTCATCCTAAATTGGTATTATATATCGCATCAAAACCCAATGGTAAATTATTAAAAGTCAACAATAAATATGATTAAAGAAATAGGTAAGGTGTATCTTGTTGGTGCAGGTCCTGGAGATGTAGAATACTTAACCGTTAAAGCCTATCGGCTGTTAGCATCTGCTCAGGTATTGGTTTATGATGCTTTAGTTGATAGTCAATTATTAGATTGTGTTCCTGTTGATTGCCTAAAAATAGATGTTGGTAAACGTGGAGGTAAACCCAGCACTTCCCAAAATGAAATCAACGATTTATTAGTAAAACATTGTTTAGAAAACAAACAAGTTATTAGACTAAAATCGGGAGATCCTTTGATATTTGGACGCTGTATTTTAGAAATTACAGCTTTAAAAAATGCAGGTTGTGAATTTGAAATCATTCCGGGAATTTCTTCCGCATTAGCAGCACCATTATTAGCCGGAATTCCGCTTACAGATAACGTTCTTAGTCGTTGTTTTGCAGTTTGTACAGCCCATGAACCAGAAACTTTAAACTGGGAAGCATTAGCAAGTTTAGAAACCTTAGTAATTTTGATGGGAGGAAAAAATTTACCAGAAATAATCCATCAACTGATAAAATATAGAAAACCTCATTCTACGCCGATTGCTATTATCCGTTGGGCTGGAACACCTAGTCAAGAAGTCTGGACAGGAGAACTGGGAAATATTCTCGAACAAACCGTCGGCTTATCTCTCTCTCCCGCAGTTATAGTCATTGGTGAAGTTGTGCGATTACGCGATGATTACCTATAATATGAAAAATCTCTTCTTTGCGTCTTTGCTCCTTTGCAACTTTGCGCGAAACCAAAAATTATTAAGTGAATGTCAACCGTGAATTACAATCTTTCTCCTTTAACTGAGAAAACCATTTTAGTTACCCGTTCTGTGGGACAATCGCATCAATTTAGCGATCGCTTAACCTCCGCAGGTGCTAATGTGATAGAAATGCCAGCTTTAGAAATTGGACCCCCTAGCAGTTGGGACGCTTTAGATCAGGCAATTTCACATTTATCAACTTTTAATTGGCTAATTCTTACTTCTAGTAATGGTGTAGAATACTTTTTTGAGAGATTAGAAAAATCCGGTGAAGATAAAAATGCTTTAGCTGCTGTGAAAATTGCCGTTGTTGGGGAAAAAACAGCCCAAAGTTTACAAAAACAAAATATTCTAGCTGACTTTATTCCTCCTAACTTTGTTGCTGATTCCTTAGTTGAAAACTTTCCCGAATCACTAACAGGTAAAAAGATATTATTTCCCAGAGTTGAAAGTGGTGGAAGAGAAGTATTAGTAAAGGAATTAACAGCCAAAGGTGCAGAAGTAATTGAAGTTCCCGCTTATGAATCTTGCTGTCCTCAAGGTATCCCTCCTGCGGCTGAATATGCTTTAGTTAATAATACTGTAGATATTATTACCTTTGCCAGTTCTAAAACAGTCCTATTTTTCTCGCAATTAACAGCACATATATTTACCTACAATCCTGAAAATTTAGCCAGAGTTTGCATAGCTTCCATTGGTCCCCAAACTTCAAAAACCTGTCAAACTGTATTTGGGAGAGTAGATATTGAAGCAGAAGAATATACCTTAGAAGGTTTAACAAATGCCATAATTAAATGGACAAATCATAGCTGAATTTTCTAATGACTAATACCAACCTTATGTGAGGTGGCACAGAATCATGAAATCCATTAATTCATCCCTCTTTATCTGCGTTTATTTGCGTTTATCTGCGTTCAATAAATCTTAAAATCTGATTCTATGAAGATTCATCTTAATTTAGTATTATAACCAATGACTAAAAACTTAATTGGTTTAACTGGTGGAATTGCGACGGGTAAAAGTACAGTTGCTAATTACTTAGCTAAAACTTACAATTTACCGATTTTAGATGCAGATGTTTATGCGAGAGACGCAGTATCTGTAGGTTCTCCTCTTTTGTCACAAATTGCCGAAAAATATGGTAGAGAAATCATCTTAAGTGATGGTAATTTAAATAGAGCTAAATTAGGAGAAATTATTTTTCATCAACCGGAAGAACGTTATTGGGTAGAAAGGGTAATTCATCCTTATGTGAGAAATTGTTTTGATCAAGCTATTAATGAATCATCTGCAAATACTTTAATTTTAGTAATTCCTTTATTATTTGAAGCTAATTTAGAAAATCTAGTTAATCAAATTTGGGTGGTATCTTGTTCCCCACAACAGCAACAACAACGATTAAGAGAACGGAATAATTTAACACCAGAACAAGCAGTAGCGAGAATTAATAGTCAATTACCTATTGCGGAAAAAATTGCTCGTGCTGATGTGGTTTTAGATAATTCTGGTAATTTAGAATCGCTTTTACGACAGATAGATGAAGTTTTGTTGCAAAATTAAACACTTTTAGAAATAAAATAATTGATATATTCTTGCTTATGGATTAATCGAATATCAATAATTTTGACGTTTGTGTGATAACATTAAATTAGACGCAAATTTAGTGCGGAGTAATTCTCATGATTAATTTAAGTCGAGATATTCAGTCACTCTCTACCTTTAAACGTAATACTAATGAACTGATTAGTCAGATGAAAGAAACTGGAAATCCTATAGTTTTAACAGTTAACGGAAAAGCAGAATTAGTGGTACAAGATGCTGTTGCTTATCAACAATTACTTGATACTTTGGACAAATTAGAAACTCTCATCGGTATAAAGAAAGGATTAGAAGATATAGCAACAGGTAATACACAATCTCTAAATCATTTTATTGAAGAAATGCAGAAAAAACATGGAATTTCAGGTTAAATTAACTGGTAATGCCAAACTAGAAATAGAAGCTGCATATCTTTGGCTAAAACAAGATAATCCTAATTATGTGGATCAATGGTTTAGGAATTTAATGGATACTATTGCTACTTTCCAAGATAAACCTAATCGTTGCGCTTTCGCTAGAGAAAATGATGATTTTTCTGAAGAAATAAGACAACTTTTATATGGTATTATATATGGGAAATGATCAAAAATCATTTAATTATTGGCTAATATTTTTAAGTTTGTTTGCTGCATTATTTATCATCGTTTCTTTTGGAACAGGTTATCTTATTTGGTTTATATCTCCAGCAAATGAACTCATAAAAAATGAGACAGAAGTATTAAAAACTGTCGCCACAATTTTTGGAGGACTCGCTGTTATTATAAATGCTTTTTTTGCTGCCCAACGTGCAGCCGCTATGGATAAAAGTGCTGAAGCTGCATTAAAAAGTGCTGAAGGTATTAATAAAAATGCCGAGGCTGCCTTGAAAAATGCTGAAATTGCGCTCAAAAATACACAGGTAGCAGAAGATAAACAAATTACAGAACGCTTTTCTAAAGCAATAGAGCAACTTGGCAGCGATAAAATTGAAGTAAGATTAGGCGCAATTTATACTTTAGAAAGAATTGCCAAAGATTCGGAAAAAGACCATTGGACTATTATGGAAGTTCTTACAGCTTTTGTCCGTCAGAATGCACCTATTAAACAAGAAGAGAAGTCACAGGATAAAAAACTGTTAATAGCTGAATTGCTAAGTGTTCAAAAGACAAAAGATATACAGAAATTACCAAAACTTCAACTTGATATCCAAGAGTCACTTACTGTAATTGGACGACGTGAACACAAAGACTTAGAGGAGGGGAAGGAACTTAATTTATCTAATATAAATATCAGTCAAGCCAACCTCAATAAAGCTTACCTCTCTGGAGTAAACCTCTCTGGAGTAAACCTCTCTGGAGCCAACCTCTCTGAAGCCAACCTCTTTGGAGCCAACCTCTTTGGAGCCGACCTCTCTAGAGCCAACCTCATGGAAGCCAATCTCATGAGAGCCAACTTCATGAAAGCTAACCTCATGAAAACTAACCTCATGGGAGCGAACCTCATGGAAGCCAATCTTATGGAAGCCAATCTTATGGAAGCTAACCTCATGGAAACTAACCTCATGGAAACTAACCTCATGGGAGCGAACCTCTCAAGTGTACATGGGCTTGAATCAGAACAAATTGCATCAACAATAGGTGATGATACAACCATTTTGTTAGAGGAGATAGAAAGACCAGAACATTGGATACCTTTCTAAATTTTACGGAATGTATGAGATAATAGTCCTGGTATGCAGACCTCGGTGATGTCTAGAGTGTGTTCGGACTCACTTCGCATACTCCAAAAGATTGTATATTATATCTAGTCTTGAAAAACTTAAAATACGCATGAAAAACTTTCAAATTAAACCATGCCCTAATTGCAAACATAATAATTTTACTTACGGATTTGATCCTGTGACTTTTTTAGGGCAATTTTTTACAAAGGAATCAATAAATGATAATACTTCAAGCAAAAATGTTTCAAAAATTACAGATAATTCATCTGCTAAACTTGTAGGAGGATTTATAGGACAATATATAAGAGTTTATAGATCCGCGAAACAATATTTTTTTGACAAAATTAAACGCACACCTCTTTTAGTATGTACACATTGTAGAACTTTAATAGTTTTATGCCCTCATTGTGGAAAAATATCAATAATTGAAAGACAGCCTAGACCTGATGAAATTATTGAATGTATGTATTGTCAAGGCGGTTTTCAAACATCTGAATATGGTAATTTACCTTACTGGAGTTTAGACTAATTACTTTATTTTAATGTTGCAATGCAATGATTTAAAATTCATCGCAAACAACGAATTGCTTCTAATAACCCTCTAGCTTTATTGAGAGTTTCTTCATATTCCTTTTCTGGGTCAGAATCAGCCACCAAACCTGCACCAGCTTGGACAGTCACCGTCTGATTATGTAATACCATAGTTCTGATAGCGATCGCACTATTCAATTGTCCTTCAAAATCATAATATCCATAGACACCTGAATACACACCTCGGCGACTGGGTTCTAACTCATTAATAATTTCCATAGCGCGGATTTTAGGCGCACCGCTGACAGTCCCAGCAGGAAAGCACGCTTTGAGTAAATCCCATGCGGTTTTACCCGGTGCTAACTTACCCACCACATTACTCACAATGTGCATCACATGAGAGTAGCGTTCAACGATCATTAATTCATCAACCTTAACACTACCGCTGCTGCACACCCGCCCTAAATCATTGCGTCCTAAATCAACTAACATGACGTGTTCGGCGATTTCCTTGGGGTCTTGAAGTAAATCAGCGGCTAAAGCTGCATCTTCCTTTGTTGTCTTCCCTCTGGGTCTAGTTCCCGCAATGGGACGGACTGTGGCGATAATTTCCCCTTCATCATTGCATTCGGCTTTGACCATGACTTCGGGGCTAGAACCGATAATTTGCCAGTCTTGGAAGTTAAAATAAGCCATGTAGGGCGAAGGATTGATTTGCCGCAAAGAACGGTATAAAGCGAAGGGATTACCTGTATATTCTGTGGATAAGCGTTGCGAAATAACGACTTGAAAAATATCACCAGCTTTGATATGTGCTTTAGCTTTTTCTACACTAGCGCAAAATTCGGGACGGGTAAAGTTGCTGGTATAGTCCTCTATGCCCGCTTTAGGCTTGTTTCCGGGGGCTGTCCAAGTTAATTTGGTGTTTTCTGGTGATAGGGGCAAAGATAGCTTCCTAACCATTTCCTGAATGCGATCGCTCGCCTTTTGATATGCTACCTCTAACCCGGCTGGATCACGTAAATCTGCGTAGGCGATCGCCCAAATTTTCCGTTTTACCTGGTCAAAAATCAATAATTGGTCTACCTGCATCCATAATCCATCAGGGATGTTGCGCTCATCTTGAGCATGAATTGGTACACGCGGCTCAATCCAATTAATTAATTCATAGCCCCAAAACCCAAATAAACCACCAATTCCTGAAGGTAATTCCGGTAACTTTACTGGGTGATAAGGTGCTAAACATTCAGATAAAACTGTAAACGGATCACCTATAAAAACTTGTTGATCACCATTTCGATGGGTTTGGGTTGTTTTATCACCCCTTACTTCCAATATCCACAAAGGATCACAGCCTAATAAACTATAACGCCCTACAGTTTCCCCACCTTCCACCGATTCCAGCAAAAAGCTATAAGGTTGATCTGCACAAACTTTATACCAAGCAGATACAGGTGTATCTAAGTCGGCTATCCATTCCTGATACACTGGCACAAAATTACCTTGGACAGCAAGCTTTTGAAACTGGTCGAAATCGGGGAAAATCATAAATAATTAGGTTTTGCTGAAAAAATTTTTCGTGAAGGCTAGGAGTCAGGAGTCAGGAGTCAGGAGTCAGGAGTCAGGAGTCAGGAGGAAAGAAGGAATTATATAGAACTTAATAGCTTTTGAATATCCATGAAACGATTGATTTATAAAGGTTTTACATTTATTAAGCAAACCCTAATTAACAATTAAAAATTAAGAAAGAGTTTTTTGTCATGGGTAAGGGGGCAAAGTTTTTTTCTTCCCCATTACCCATTACCTATCACCCATTACCTAGGGATTAAGCGTCGTGAGTAGCTTTACCGCTGAATTTGATTTGTGCAGGGTTGGGGTTTTGACCGATTCTGCGGGGTACGTGACGCACCATAGAACGTCCAGCATTTACTTTTTCAGGGAAAACGCCATCAGCAGGGTGAATCATGGTAGTTTCGCCGCCGGGGAGAATGCGGTAAACTTTGTAGTCGGTGATTTTGAATTTGCGAAGTTGCGCGCCTAAAGCAATACCGTACTCTTTGCGAGCAATGTAAAGTAGGTTTTCGCCTTTTACCATTTTAGCAGCGCCACCTGTGGGCATTTCAAAGACTTGCTCTTTAGGGCTAGTCCAGGTGATAGCGTACTTTTCTTCTACATCAGCTTTTGTGAGTAATCCGCCAGTGCTGCCACCAAAGATTGGGGTTTTTCCAGTCAAAGTTGCCATAAACTGTCTCTTGTAGGTTTTTACGGCATACTAACATTGGAACTGGACTTATGTTGCGATCGCGTTATAGACTGTAACAGTTTTTAGTAATTAGTTGGTGGTTAGTTGTCAGTGGTCAGTAGGGGCGAAGCATTTGGAAGATAAATTATCGGTCATTGCCAAAAATAGTTCCCCAAATGCTTCGCCCGTACAGTGGTTAGTGGTTAATTATTTTCCTGGCTGCCTTGGACGATGGGAATTGTAAAATGAAATTGACTGCCTTGATCTTTACCTGTGGATTCTGCCCAAATTTTTCCGTCCCAGCCGTTGACAATTTGGCGACAAATTGCTAAACCCAATCCAGTACCGCCGGTTGTTCGCCGTAATGCCCCTTCTTCCTGGTAGAAGCGGTCAAAAACGATTTCTAGGCGATTGGGTTCAATTCCCCTGCCTGTGTCCGCTACGGTGACTTCTAGCATCTCCTGACTATTGCTAATGGCTTTAATAATAATTTGCCCAGAAGAGGGAGTAAATTTACAAGCATTATCGACAAGTTTGGCTAATACCTCCACCAACCAATCACCGTCAGCCCTGACTAAAGGTAAGCTTGTGGAAATTTGAGTTTTGATTTTTGGGATCTTTTCTTGACTGGAGCGCGTCCGTAAGCGACTGAGGGCTAAATCTACACATTCTTGGATGGTTAATGATTCAGGATGCCATTCTACCCGACCACTTTCTAAGTTAGAAAGGGTTAAAAAGTCTTGTACCAGTTTCCGCATTCTTTCGGAGTCTGCAAGGGCTGTATTCAACATTATTTGTTGCAATTCCCAAGGCATATCCGGTTCAGTAGCCAAGCTTTCTAAACAAACTTGAATGGTGGATAATGGAGTGCGGAGTTCGTGTCCAGTAATGGCAATTAAGTTACTGCGGGTGCGGTCTAAGGCTTCTAATTGTTGGTTGAGTTCTTCTAAATTGGCAAAAGATTCCGCTTGAATCAGGGCTGCACCAATTTGAGTAGCGATCGCCTTCACTAAGTCTAACTCCCCTGGTTGCCATTCATGGGGAGGAAAATGGCAATCGTGTAACTCCACAATTCCCAGTAGTCGCCCTTGATATAATACGGGTTCGATTAACCAAGAACGCACGCTAAACTTCTTCACAATTGACGATAAGGCTGTTGATTTCTTTATTTTGGAGTCCCCCACGGTATCAGCTACACATACTCCCTCCTGTTGTTGTAACACCTGCTGAAACAGGGGATTATTTTGTAACTCCCAACTTTGCCCCAGTACAGATGTAACATTAGAGTTCAAAAATTCATGTTCGATTATAGCTTTGGCATCTGTAGCTTGGGCGCGATAAATTAGACAACGACAGGCTTCTAAATGTTGTCCCAACTCCTGAGCCGCAACTTGGAGAATTTCTCGTGGATCAAGCGATCGCCTAATTGCTGTACTAATGGAATTTACCAACCGTTCTTTCCTTGCTTGATCCGCAATCGCACGGTAAGCTTTATGCAGCTTATACTGACTAGCTTGCAGATATGTCACCAACCTCTGCACAAAAGGATCGGTATCAATATCATCTACATATTTATGATTGAAATTAACTTTTAACTCGTCTGTTGATTCCTTAATATTTAACCGCTGCTTCACTTCATCAACTTTATCCGCTAAATCTGGCCGATAAATCTCAATTCTATCTAATAACAATTGAGCGGCTTTTAAGCATACCCCTTTTTCCGATGTCCAAATCCCCTCAAATCTTCGCGCTGTATCCATATCCAAACTAGGAATCATCTCTGGGATATATTGATTTTTGGCCAGAGAACCCAGGCTTTCTCGACAGATTAAGCAAGTAGCATAGTTATCAGCAATTACTAGCAAATGCCATTCTTGCGCTAAAGCATCATCAGGCTCAAAAGAGATCTTTTCATAATATTCTGAGCTATTAGCAAACTCTGTTTCTGGTGCAGATAATACATATATTTGATTACTTTTTTGTGCAAGTCGCTGATAACGATGAGCTTCTTGCCGGTAAAATCGCTCTTGCTGGAAACTAGCAATGATCAAAGGACTGTCTAAATTGGCTGCTAAAACCTGATCTTCCATTGCATGGGAGAGAGCGGTTAGTGAAGCCTTAAAATATAACTGAGGTCGCAGATGGGGGAGTGAGTTTAGTAAATCACTCAGCACGGAAGTGGAAATACTCATTAGTCATTAGTCATTAGTCAGTGGTCAGTGGTCATTAAACACATATTACCTATGATCTATTACCCTTATCTATTACCAGTCGCAAGAACATTTATCTATTTTTTTTAACCTCAATATAGGTTTGTTCGTACCTAATGTAGTCGGGGCAATGTATAAGCTTAACGAATTTGCTTGCATAATTTGGCATTTTGGAAATTCATATCCTTATTTTAGATTAGCCTAAAAAGACTGTTTATATTGATCTTCCGTAAATCTAGGAATCTAGTTTTTGGTAAAATTGCCAAAAATATTAAATTTTAGTTAAAAATCACAAAATAGTCCCAATATAGGCTATTTAACTCTATAGCCTGTAATTATTGCCCAAAAAATTCTGTAAGTGTTTATCACTGAGATGAAATTTCCATCAATGCTAAAATTAGTCTCTGGCTTTATTTACAAAAGTTAATTTATTCAGGTCATCCCCATAATTCCTCCAGGTTAAGAAAATGACAGATGCTCATATTCCCCAACTCGATAATTGTAGTTCCACAACCCTACTCAAATATTTTGAAAATTCCTGGGAACTGGAAGAAACCTTAATGAAGAGTTTGGTTAAAGAAGAAACATTTTATCTAAATCCCGATCCTTTAAGAAATAAATTAATTTTCTATCTTGGACATTCGGCTGTTTTTTATATTAACAAATTAATTCAGGTGGGATTAATAAAAAATCGGATTAATCCCCAATATGAAACTCTATTTGAAATAGGAGTTGATCCAGAAACACCAGCAGAACTAGAGGTAGCCATTCAAGGAGTCAACTGGCCTAATATCAAAAAAGTTTGGGAATATCGAAACAGAGCCAGAGCAGAAATTAGCACAATCATTAATAAGACTCCTTTAGATTTACCCATTCATCAACAGCATCCTATTTGGGCTTTATTAATGGGAATAGAACATAGTCGTATTCATGTCGAAACCTCTTCCATGCTGCTGCGTCAATTACCCGTTGAGAACTTAAAACGTCCCCAAGGATGGAATTATGCACCGACTAATGGAGAAATTCCGCATCATCAAATGCGAGAAGTTCCTGGTGGTGTAGTAAAATTAGGAAAACGCCAAGATGATTTAACTTTTGGTTGGGATAGTGAATATGGTCATTTAGAAGTTGAAGTAAAACCATTTTTAGCAAGTCAATATCTCATTACCAATGGAGAATTTTTAGAATTTGTCCAAGCCGGTGGTTATAATAATGTAAATTATTGGCATACTGAATCTTGGGCATGGAAACAACTCTACAATATCCAATATCCCAAATTCTGGATACACCAAGAAAATAACTATCGCTATCGTGCTACATTTGATGAACTAGATTTACCTTTAGATTGGCCTGTAGAAGTTAACCATTATGAAGCCATGGCATTTTGTCGGTGGAAAGGTAAAAATACTCGGTTAATGACAGAAGCAGAATGGCATCAAGCCTTAAAAATATCTGAAGATTCCAGTTTAGCAAATAACTATAATCTTAACTTACAATTTATTTCTCCCACGCCTGTGGGAATGTTTTCAGAAAATCATCAATCTGGACTTTCTGACTTACGGGGTAATGTCTGGGAATGGTTAGGGGAAACATTCAAACCCTTACCAGGATTTAAAACTCACCATCTTTATGAGGATCAATCTGCACCCTTTTTTGATGATAAACATTTTATGATGTTGGGTGGTTCTTGGGCAACGAATGGTACAATGGCTTTACCTTGTTATCGTAACTGGTTTCGTCCTTATTTTTATCAGCACGTCGGTTTTAGAGTTGCTGAAAGTTTGGATTAATAAAATCGAGATCCCCGACTTCTTTTTTTATTTTATGAATAAATTATCAATTGATATCAGAAGTCGGGGATCTTATAATCACTCTAGAGGATTTAGAAAATGATTACACAACCTTTAACCGTTTTAGATCATCATTATCAAGAGTTAAGTATTGATGGCAAGGATGTTATTAAGGGGTTAACTGAAAAACTGAAAAGTTTACCTCCCAAATATTTTTATGATGATCCTGGTTCTCAATTATTTGAAAAAATTTGTGAGTTACCAGAATATTATCCGACTCGCACAGAAGCCTGGATTTTAGAACAATATGCTGATGAAATTGCCGAAATTACAAATTGTTGTGAGTTAATAGAATTAGGTAGTGGCAGTTCTACTAAAACTCAAGCTTTATTAACTGCTTATCAGAAAATTTCTGGTAATTGTAGATATCTGCCTATTGATGTCAGCGGAGGGATTCTCAAAACTAGTGTTTTACAGTTACAAGAAAAGTATCCTGATATTGCTATTCATGGATTATTGGGAACTTATGAACAAGCTTTAGTTCATCTAGAATCGAATTATTTACAATCGCGGATGTTGTTTTTTCTGGGAAGTTCTTTAGGCAATTTTAACCCGGAAGAATGTGATATTTTCTTAAATCAAGTTTCTCGAACCTTACAACCAGGAGATTACTTTCTGCTAGGGATTGATTTACAAAAGCCCCCGGATATTTTAGAAGCTGCTTATAATGATAGTCAGGAGGTGACTGCTGCTTTTAATTTAAATATGCTTTCTCATTTAAATTGGCGGTTTCAAGGTAACTTTGATATCAGTTTGTTTAAACATCAAGCTGTTTATAATCAAGTTGATCATCAAATTGAAATGTATTTACATTGCCAAAAAAGCCATTGGGTATCTTTAGAACTTTTGGATTTAAAGGTTAACTTTGAAGCAGGAGAAAGTATCCTTACAGAAATTTCTCGTAAGTTTAATTTAGCAACAATGGAAAAAAACTTGTCAGATAAAGGATTGAAAACTGTAAAAACTTGGACAGATGAAAAGGCGTGGTTTGGGTTGATTCTTTGTCAAGTTGAATGATCCAGATATTCAAATAGAAAATCAAGAAAGATGTTTTTAGCTAAAGGTTAGAAAGTTGTTGGGTGTAGATATGCAAAGATTTTTGAATTTTTGTTTGGAAATCGAGTTTTATATCAAGATTTCTATTTGCTGCACAATTGTGCAGCAGGTATTTTATTTGCTGTTCAATAATATAGAACTTAATTTTATCACCCAGGTATTACTATACTGGCTGATTGGTTCTATCTCATTTTATGCTATTGGTTTTTTCATTGAAAAATTCATCAAAAGTAAAGATAATTTAACTGAAAAATTAACTGCAAGAGTTAAAAAAGTAAAAAAGCAATCATTTCCTGCTTTCACTTTCAAAGGTATAATTACAGGAGAAATTAAAAGTTTAATAGCAGCATTAATCATACTATATTTAGCCCCAGAAGTTCATAGAGGTAATAGTTTACTTTTAAATTTGGGATGGTTTTTTATGAGAATAGTTGCGGCTGATTTCTGCTTTTATATAGTCCATAGATTATTTCATAAAAAAGCATTTCTCAAAATCCATCTTAAACATCATGAATTTCAAGATACATCCAGTTTTGTAGCTGGACATAAAAGCCTTCTAGAATATATTATTGTTACCATCACAGACGTTTTACCAATCTTTATATTTGGATATGACATCACCCAACTTTGTGCATGGAGTTTGATAGGTAACATTTATAATTTAGAAGGACATAGTTCTTTATCAATATTTTTCATTCCCTCAGACTTTCATGATCTTCATCACACTAATTTTAATGGAAATTATGGTATTCATGGATTTTGGGACAGAGTATTTAAAACACTTAATCATCCTACCAAGAAACTGGGAATTATGTTTCCTGTGAGTATTCTTGAGAATAAAATTAAAACTCTCAAATGATCTAGTAGTGTAGATGTAGAAGTTTCTTAAAATTTCCCTGACAATTTTACAAAAGCAACTGACTAACCATGAAACCAAATCCTATCCCCCCACAACCAGGTCAAGAATCAGTTTGGGACTATCCCCGTCCGGCAATTTTAGAAAATACGAACAAACATCTCAAGATAATTGTTAATGGGATGGTTTTGGCTCAAACACATCAAGCTAAAAGAGTCTTAGAAACAAGTCATCCTCCAGGTTATTATATTCCGGCTGAAGATATTCAGTTAGAACATTTAATAGAGACACCTAGAAAAACTTGGTGTGAATGGAAAGGTTGGTGTCAATATTATGATATTTCCGTAGGAGATAAATACATAAATAATGGTGCTTGGCGATATATTCAACCTAGTCCTAATTTTGAATCAATTCAAGAATATTACAGTTTTTATCCTAGTTTAATGGATGCTTGCTATGTGAATGATGAATTAGTTAAAGCCCAAACAGGTGATTTTTACGGAGGGTGGATTACTTCTGATATTGTTGGACCATTTAAAGGTGAACCAGGAACTATGTGGTGGTAAATAAGGAGAATTTCAGTTATCAAAATTGATAGGTTGACAATTCATGAACATCATGTAGAAATTATCTATATATTTCTCCTGAATATATAGATAATTTCTAGTACACTGCGGCATAAGTAAAATAACCATTAGAAATACCTGAAAAGCTTATACAATCTGCTTTTTTAATTTTTAATTGTTAATTTTTAATTCCGCCCTGCGGTACTAGTCTGCTGAGGTACAAAATTATCTGCGGTTATCTGCGTCCATCCTCTTATATCTGCGGTTAATTATTTCTTTGGTGTACCTCACTTGGATGAGAATCGCTATATTATTGGTTGTGATATAATAGTGTTTGT
This sequence comes from Dolichospermum sp. UHCC 0406, assembly GCF_009712025.1. Classification (NCBI taxonomy): domain Bacteria; kingdom Bacillati; phylum Cyanobacteriota; class Cyanophyceae; order Nostocales; family Aphanizomenonaceae; genus Dolichospermum; species Dolichospermum sp. UHCC 0406. The sequence goes on along the minus strand of NZ_VILA01000015.1, from coordinate 186,881 downwards.
AGACCGAAACCCAATCATTTGAAACAAAAGGAATGATTTAAACAATGAACAAATCACAGCTTAATTTGATATTACAAGAAGTTAAACAAGCTTTGCAAAAACTTTATCAAAACCAACTGGAAGCAATTATTTTATATGGTTCTCAAGCGAGGGAAGACGCTAAAGAATTTTCTGATATTGATATTCTGGTTGTTCTGAAATCAGAGATTAACCCCTATCATGAAATTGATAAAACCAGTCAAATAATCTCAACCATTTGTCTAAACAACGATGTTGTTATTTCTCGTCACTTTATCTCTTCAGCAAAGTTTGAAAATGAAAATACTCCCTTTAACTATAATGTCAAAAAAGAAGGTATTTTTCTATGATATCGGAGGAGAAAAAATTTATAAAAAATTTTATATTTTTGAGAATCAAATATCTGAAAATTATAATTGTTGAGATTTTAACCACTCACTGACAACTTTCTCCACCGGTTGAGATTGATTATCTACTTGATAATTCATCTTTTGTATTTCTGTTGTAGAAATTTTTCCTCCTAATTGATTAATGGTATCTGTTAACTCTGGATATTTTTGGAGAATTTCTTGATTAAAAATAGGTATAGCTTGATAAGGTGGAAAGTATTTTTTATCATCTTCTAAAATCACTAAGTTTAAAACTGGAATTAAACCATCTGTAGAATTTGCAGCAATAAAATCTACTTGTTTTTCCTTTAATGCTTGATACATTAATCCTAATTCCATTTGTTTAATATTGGCAAATTTTAAGTTGTAGGTTTTAGATAATCCTGGATAACCATCTTCACGTTCTAAAAATTCATATCCAAATCCTGCTTTCATTTGTGGACTATATTTACCAATTTCCGAAAGGCTTTTAATTTGCCATTTTTTGGCATCTTCTTCTCTGATAATCATGGCAAAGGTATTCTCAAATCCTAAAGGCTTCATCACTGCTAATTTCAATTTTTGATCATAGTATTCTTTGACTTTTTCATAAACAATTTGTGGATTGCTGATTGGTTTTTCTTTCAAAATAGTCGTAAATGAAGTTCCTGTATATTCTACATACCCGGCAATTTTTCCCGCTTTTACTGCTTCATGAGCAATAAATGTTCCTCCTAAGTTAAAACGACGATCTACTTTTAATTTGGTATGATTTTCTATGTGTTGTGCTAATAATTCCCCTAAAATAACTTGTTCTGTGAAATTTTTAGAACCGATAATAATTTTTGCTGGTGCTTGTTGATAGTTAAAAGTTATTAATCCCGCGATAATTAAGGTGATTATTCCCAAAACAATACCTATTTGCTGATTAAATTTACCTTTATTTGCTATTTGTTTCGTGAGGTTTTTTTCTAATAATCCTAAACCGAAATCTGCACTCAAAGCAATTACAGCAGCGGGGACTGCTCCGGCTAAAATTAATTCATTATTAACTGTGGAAATACCGCGAAAAATAAATACTCCTAAACCACCACCACCAACAGCAGCAGCAATTGTGGCTATTCCTACGGATATAACGGTGGCTACTCTTACCCCTGCTAAAATGACTGGTAAAGCTAGGGGAATTTCTACTTGCAATAGTAATTGTTGATCTGTCATTCCCATGCCTATCCCGGCTTCTTTAATGGCGGGATTGATGCTATTAATGCCAATATATGTATTACGAATTATGGGAAGTAAAGCATAAAGAGTTAACGCAAATATAGCGGGGATTTTGCCAATTCCTCCCAGAAAAGGTACGGAAATTAAAAAGCCGAAGATGGCTAAACTAGGGATGGTTTGAATGGCATTTGCTAAACCAAGAATAGGAGCAGCTAATTTTGGTTGACGAGTGATAAAAATGCCTACAGGAAGACCAATAGAAATGGCGATCGCTAGGGATATAATGACTAATATTAAATGTTCTCCACTGTGGATAATTATTTCTGTACCGTATTGAAATAAAAACATAACTTTTGTATTTTTTATCTAATTTTAATTAAGTTCTTCCCAACTGTTACCAATATTTAAACAAGCTAAAAATGCTTTTGCTTCTGGATGTTGAGATTGGAGAAATTCTCTTCTTGTTCCTAATACGACTAAATTTCCTTCACACATTAAACCAATTCTTGTGGCTAAAAAGAAGGCTTCTTGAATATCATGGGTGACAAATATCACGGTTTTTCCTAATTGTTGTTGTAAATATTGAAATTGTTGTTGTAATTCTAAACGGGTAATTGGGTCAAGTGCGCCAAAAGGTTCATCCATTAATAGTATAGGTGGATCTGCGGCTAAAGCTCTAGCAACTCCCACTCGCTGACGTTGACCTCCTGATAATTGATGGGGATAACGTTGAGCAAATTTTTCTGGTTCTAATCCTACTAAGTTTAACATTTCATAAACTCTATTTTGAATTTTCTGTGGTGGCCATTTTTCTAAAGATGGGACGAGTCCGACATTTTCCGCGATGGTAAAATGGGGAAATAAACCTGTTTCTTGGATGACGTAACCTATCCGTCTTCTCAATTTAATGGCATCCCAGTTAGTTGTGGGACGATTTTGAACTAAAACTTGTCCTTGGGTGGGAATAAGTAAATGATTAATTAATTTTAAAGTTGTGGTTTTTCCACTCCCACTGCGTCCTAATAAAATTAAGGCTTCCCCTTGATGAATGCTCAAATTTAAGTTAGATAATAGGGGACGGTGATTAATGGCAAAACTGGTATTTTGAAACTCAACGGCAATTTCTGATGTTGTTGACATAATGGTTTCGTTAAACAAAATTAAGGTGGTCAGATCCCCGACTTCTTAGAGAAGTCGGGGATCTTATTGGTTCCGTATGAAAAGAAACAAAGGTGGTGGGTATTTTTTATTCACCTCTTTCTACTTTTATGAGATTTTATGCCTGAGTAAGTATTCTCTACCTCTAGCACCTCTCAATGTTTATGAAGGAATAAACTCTTGAAAAACAGCCAGTTTTCAGGCTTGACTTCTAATTAATAAGGTATACATTTATAGAAATTCATTGTCTTAGATTTAATTACTTTTGTTTTTTAAGAGTATTGATTTGAGCAAATTTACACCTGTATAGGTAACTCTGGCTAATGACACCGGATACATTGATGACTCCAGAAACAATTGTCCTCGACAACAGAACTTTTACTCCCGCAGACCAAAAAGAGATTTCCGAATGGCCTTGTGTTGTCAGTCAAAGACCACAGCCAACCATTACAGTTAAAGATGATGATTTATTCCTGGTGACAGATACCATGGGGAATATTTCCGATTGTTACCTTTATGGTAGCACTCCTAGTATGGGGATGTTTTGCCGTGATACCAGGTTTTTGAGTCGTTTGGAGTTACAGATTGAAGGGCGATCGCCTATACTACTGAGTAGTAACGCTGACAAGGGATTTGCCCTCTCGGTTTTATGTACCAATCCTGATTTAGAGAATCTTTTTAAGGCTGATACTGTAGGTATTCGTCGGGAAATTGTTCTCAATGGTGCATTATTTGAAGAAATAGAAGTTGCTAACTACAACACTACCAGCATTGTTTTTGAACTGAGTCTGAGTTTTGATGCTGATTTTGTGGATTTATTTGAGGTTAGAGGTCATCATCGCCAAAAACGGGGAAGACTTTTACATTTAAATGAATTAACATCTGATCATGTTGCATCCTCATCTCCTCAAACCCATAAAGAGGAATCTCTAACCCTTGCATATCAGGGTTTAGATGCTTCGATTATGGAGTCTCTAATTCAATTTCAGCATTTACAACCAACTCGGTTTCACGGTTCTACGGCAGTTTGGCGCATAGAATTGGCATCTCATGAAACTAAGAAGTTAGGTTATCGGCTGAATATGTTCACTGACAATCAACCTAGCTCTACTATCAGTGCTGCCTCTACTTTAGCACAAGCAAAAGCTGCTGAATTAATGGAGGAGCAAAATTGGTTGCAGCAAATTACCCGGATTAGCTCAGATAAAAGTCTTTTTAATCGCGTCATTTCGCGGGCTGAACAAGATATATATTTATTGCTTCAGTCCTTTGGTAAACATAAAACTGTTTCTGCTGGTGTTCCTTGGTTTTCTACTTTGTTTGGTCGAGATTCTATCATTACCGCGTCCCAAACCTTGATGTTGAATTCCAAAATTGCCAAAGAAACCTTGATACTATTGGCAGAATATCAGGGTCAAACTGATAATATTTGGCGGGAAGAAGAACCTGGTAAGATCTTACATGAACTGCGGTTGGGAGAAATGGCGAGATGTCAAGAAATTCCCCATACACCCTACTACGGTACTGTGGATGCTACGCCGCTGTGGTTAATGTTGTATGCTGAATATTACAGTTGGACTCATGATCAAGAAACCTTGGAAGCACTGTGGCCAAATGCTTTAGCGGCTATGGGTTGGATTGATCGTCAACTTCAAGAAACTGGTTATCTCAGCTATGCACGCAAATCTAAAGGTGGTTTAATTAACCAAGGTTGGAAAGATTCTGGTGATTGTATTGTCAACCGCAAAGGAGAATTAGCCATTGGGCCAATTTCTCTGTGTGAGGTGCAAGCTTATGTCTATGCAGCGAAAAACCGCCTCGCAGAAATTGCCAAAATCCAACAACGTCCAGATTTAGAAGAACTTTGGCAAACAGAAGCGAGACAACTTAGGGCTAAGTTTAACCAAGATTTTTGGTTAGAAGATCAAGATTTTTGTGCTTTGGCTTTAGATGGAGAAGGTAAACCAGTAGATAGTATTAGTTCTAATCCTGGCCAGTGTTTAAATTTGGGGATATTTACGTCTGCAAAAGCCTATAGTGTGGCAGAAAGACTGCAGGCTGCGGATATGTTTAATGGTTGGGGAATTAGAACTTTAAGTAGTTTGTCACCGGCTTATAATCCGATGGGTTATCATACTGGTTCAGTTTGGCCTCATGATAATTCTATGATTGCAATGGGATTGCGATCGCTCGGTTTAATTGATCAATCTCTGGAACTATTTCAAGGATTATTCAACATGACCTCCCAGCAACCCTATCAACGTCCTCCAGAACTATTTTGTGGTTATGAAATGAACGGTGATAATGCTCCCGTCCAGTATCCCGTTGCTTGTACTCCCCAAGCCTGGGCTACAGGTAGTATTTTTCAACTATTGCAAATGATGGTGAATTTAGTCCCAGACGCACAGAATAATTGTTTGCGAATTATTGACCCAGCTTTACCAGAATCAATTAACAATTTATCTTTTCACAATTTGCGTGTTGGTGGCACGATTTTAGATTTAGAATTTGAACGAATTGGTAGCACTACCGCTTGTCGAGTTGCGAAAAAACGCGGTAATTTGCGCGTGGTGATTGAAGCTTAAATTGAACAATAAGATCCCCGACTTCTCTGAGAAGTCGGGGATCTGACTCTGACACCAATCAAATAGGATGGCTATATTCTGTAGAGATTTATCAAAAATGCCCACACATAGCAAAAGTTAATTAAACTTTCATCTGTACTTGATGTGAGCTTTATTTTTTGTATGTTAGACTCGCCTAAGTTATAGAAATTCAGCACCCAGTATTTTTTTGGGTACTCACATAGAGCAGGTTTTCAGGGATTTTGATGAATTTTATCCATCTAGGATAACTCAATCTTCAAGCATATCATCAGTAATCATTTGTCTGTCACCATCAAGCACGACAATTACAAAAATAATCTGGGATGTCAATTTACCTGGCTCAATAAATTTGAATTGAGCTAAATTTCTATAGCTTAATTGTAGTTTTGCTGATGAATATTTTTAGCATCCTACCTTAATCTGCTGAGTATTTAACATATCAAAAACATCTTTTCCAAACTATTGAGGTTGATTAATTCATGGTTACTAGTATTAGAAAAACCGTTCGGGGAATAGTTTTTACAAATCGCCACCTAGCAAGACTTTACTATTTTTTGAGTTTTTCTCGTCCAGTTTTACCACAATGGGTTGGCGCTGATTACTACCGCGAAAAATCATCTTGGGGATTACAACCAGAGCGTTGTCCATGTGATCTTGAATTAGTTGAATATTTACAAAAGCATAATATCCAAGATCAAACTATCTTCCATTTTGGCACAGGCTCTCATCATATTCTAGGATTGGAAAATCAGAAATTTTCTCAACCAAATGAAATTATTGGGATTACTGCTTCTGCACCCGAACATCAAGAATATGTCCGATTATCTCTTAAAGATCGTCTACTGTCCAAGTATTACAAGGTTCTCTGTACAGATATATACACCTTGACAGAGCGTTCTTTACCCATGCTCGATGTAATTTCTTTGTTTCATCTAGGCGAATTTTATATGCCTGAAGAAGCACCTTTTTTACATCATAATGAAGAATCTCTTCTAGCGATGTTTCTTAGTAAACTGAATCCCAATGGCAAAATTCTCTTCTATACAAAATCAATTGGTTGGGGTCATGCTAAACCAATGATTGAATCATTTGTAAAACAGGGGAAAATGCACAAGATTGAAGAGTATAAGAACTTATTGGTATATACCAAGGGTAGCTAAACTCACGGTAATAGAGATTAGTATCATGTTCATTTAATTAATGCAAGAGTCAGATCCTCGATTTCTCTAAGAAGTGGGGGATCTTGTTTTTCAGGGCTAGATAGGGCTATACTCAATAAAATTAACCTAAATTAATCTCAGGTGGGCGATGACTTCAGAAACATTCAATTCAGTACCAGTAACCGTTTTAACTGGCTACTTAGGCGCAGGTAAAACCACTCTATTAAATCATATTCTTACCTACGAACACGGTAAAAAAGTTGCCGTTATTGTCAACGAATTTGGCGAAGTAGGTATTGATAATCAATTGGTAATTGATGCAGATGAAGAAATATTTGAAATGAATAATGGCTGTATTTGTTGTACAGTTCGTGGTGATTTAATTCGCATCATTGGCAATTTAATGAAACGCCGAGATAAGTTTGATCATTTAGTCATTGAAACCACTGGATTAGCTGATCCTGCACCTGTAATTCAAACGTTTTTTGTAGATGAAGATCTACAAGATCAATTATCATTAGATGCAGTTGTCACAGTTGTTGATGCTAAACATATTTGGCAACATTGGGAAGCGGACGAAGCCCAAGAACAAATTGCTTTTGCTGACGTGATTTTATTGAACAAAACTGATTTGGTAACACCAGAAGTTTTAGATGAATTAGAAACCCGGATTCGGTCAATGAATGCAATGGCAAAAATTCACCGCACCCATAATTCCGAATTAGCAATGTCAGCTTTATTAGGAATTCAAGCATTTAATTTAGATCAGGCTTTAGAAATTGATCCTAATTTTTTAGGAGAAGATGCTCATGTCCATGATGAAAGCGTCTCTTCTGTAGCTATAGTCGCAGCAGGTTCTGTAAATGGTGAAAAAATCAATGCCTGGATGTCAGAATTACTCAGAACACAAGGAACAGATATCTTCAGAATGAAAGGGATTTTAAATATTGAAGATGAGGATACTCGTTTTGTTTTTCAAGGAGTACACATGATATTTGAAGGTAAAGCAGATAGACCTTGGAAAGTAAATGAAACTCGTAAAAATGAACTTGTATTTATTGGTAGAAATTTAGATGAAGCTAAATTAAAAGAAGACTTTTTCGCTTGTATGAGTTAAATAAACTAATTAGATCCCCGACTTCTTGAAGAAGTCGGGGATCTGGAAATCTGTAAATCTGTAAATGAAATATCAAAACTATGAACTTAACAACTAGCAAATCTCCAGAATTTACAAAACATTATTCCACAAAACTTGCAGATTATGTCACCGCTTTGGCTTGGTCTTCTCAAGGAGAAATACTAGCAGCTAGTTCGGCGGCTGGAGAAGTTATTTTATGGGAAAATGGCGAATTAACAACCTTACAAACTGCTACAGATAAAGCAGTAAATTGTCTGGCTTTTTCCCATGATGGCAAATATTTAGCCATTGGTGGACAAGATGGTAAAGTAAAAATTTGGTGTGAAAATCAATTAATTAGCACTTTAGAAAATGCGCCTGTTTGGGTTGATCAATTAGCATGGAGTCCTACTCATAATCAACTAGCTTTTAGTTTAGGGCGTTATGTGCAAATTTGGGATGCAGATACATTAGAAGTTATTGCTACTCTCAATTTTAATGATTCCTCAATTTTGGGAATTGATTGGCGCAAAGATGGCAAATATTTAGCTATTAACGGTTATAAAGGCGTAAAAACTTGGTCTACTCAAGATTGGGATGAAGAACCATTTATGCTTTCCATGTCTACCGTCAGTACAGCAATAGCTTGGTCTGGTGATGGTGAATATTTAGCATCTGGAAATATGGATCGGACTCTCACCGTTTTACAATGGGAAAACCCTGATCCTTGGGTCATGCGCGGCTTTCCAGGAAAAATTCGTCACTTAGCATGGTCAGAACTAAAAGCCCCTACAGGTGCGCCAATTTTGGCTGTTTCCAGTGTTGAAGGTATAGTATTATGGGAGAAGTCCCTAGATGAATCTATAGGTTGGGAAGCGCAAGTATTAACCAATCATGTAGATATTATTCAAGCAATATCTTATGCACCCCAAAGCTTGATTCTCGCTTCCGCTGGTGCTGACGGTTGGTTATGTTTATGGGATGAAAATCAAGAAGTATCACAGATTTTTACCGATACAGAAGCAGGTTTTTCTACCCTATCTTGGCATCCCCAAGGACAATTTTTAGCCGCAGGTGGTGAACAAGGTGAATTAATTATTTGGTCAACTTCTTTGGGGAATTAAAAATTAAAAATACCTTGAAATTTGCTAAGGTGTTAATTAAGGTTTAATATAATTTTCAACAGTAGGTGTAACTCAATTAAATGCACCAAAAGCAGCCTATCAAAAAAGTTAAAAATTATCTCAAAAAGTCCCTAGGGCTTATGGCTTTAAAGCTCGGTTAATGTCTTCATAGAGGAGTCGCCGAGAAGCCCACACTCACCTGTTCGCGCAAGCGTGCCGCAAGGCATAAGGGAGTGTGTGGAGTATGTCACTAAAAGGGGAATTATTTTTTATGAGTCGGTTTTAACCGACTTTTGCTTTTAGACAGGGAATTTATTCCCTGGATATATTTGATGTTTAATTTTGTTACGCTATCTTATGCTATTTATACAAGATTCTTTTATACTAAAAGCATAACTATTGAGTAAATCAGAGTACATTAACCATGCAAGCATCAGAAACTAAGCTGCAAGAGATTATTGAAGGTAATAAACAGTATGTTGTTCCCTTGTTTCAGAGAGCCTACAGTTGGAAAAAATCTCAGTGGGAATCTCTATGGAATGATATTTTAGAACTATATCATAGCGATAATCGTCGTCCTCATTTTATGGGTTCTATTGTCACTATGCCAACTTCTGCTATACCTGAAGGTGTAAGTAAATATTTATTAATTGATGGACAACAACGTTTAACTACTATTTTTATCCTGCTTTGTGCTTTGCGAGATAAAGCTAAAAATATTCATGATGAGTTAGCCGCAGAAATTCATAATACTATTATTGTTAATCCATATAAAAAAGGTTTAGACCATTATAAACTTCAACCTACCCAGGTAGATAGACAGTCTTTTCATAGTTTAATTAATGGTCAAGATTATGTAAATAATTCTGGTATTACTGAATGTTACTTATTTTTTGAAAAGAAGATTAGACAAAGTAATTTAGATTTTTCTGATCTCAAGAAAGTAATTTGTAGTTATTTATCTATTGTGAGCGTTGTTTTAAGTACAGAAGATAATCCTTATTTAGTCTTTGAAAGTCTCAATGCTAAAGGTGAACCTTTAACACAAGCAGATTTAATTCGTAATTATTTTTTCTTGAGAATTAATACCGAAAATCAAGACGATGCTTATAATAAATATTGGCTACCAATGCAACAAACTTTAGATGTTAATTTAACAGAATTTATCAGACATTATTTAACCAGAGATGGCGTAGAAATCAAGAAAGATGAAGTTTATTTTGAGATTAAAGAAAGAATGATCAAAAGAGATGCTATTGATTATTTAAAAGATTTATATGAATTTTCAGAATATTATGCAAAACTTTTAGATCCACTAAAAGAGAATAATTTAAAAATTCGTCGTTGTTTGGAAAGAATCAACCGTTTAGAAGTAGCTACTGTTTATCCTTTTTTACTTAATTGTTATCATGATTATGAAAAAAATAAACTTTCAGAAGCAGATTTTATTGCTGTTTTTCACATTTTAGAAAATTTCATTATTCGCCGATTTATTTGTAACGTCCAAACCAGGGGATTAAATAGGATATTTTCTGTACTGTATTCTCAAGTTAGCAAAGCAAGTAATTTAGCTCATGCTGATTTTGTGGAAAGATTAAAACTAGATTTACAAAATCGAGATTATCCCAAAGATACAGAATTTAAAGATAGATTATTGGATGTTAAACTATATGGTACTGGACGTACTTGTAAAGGTAAATTAATTTTAGAATCTATAGAAGAATCCTTCTATCATAAAGAACAAGTATCTTTTACTAATCTAACTATTGAACATATTATGCCACAAACTATAACTAAATGGTGGCAAGAACATTTAGGAGAAGAAGGCGATATCACTCATGATTTATTACTGCACTCGTTGGGTAATATAACTATTACAGCTTACAATGGTGAATTATATAATTTGGAATTTATCGAGAAAAAAGAAATATTGATCAATAGTCATTTGGAAATCAATAAATACTTTGAAAATCAAGAAACTTGGAAAAGAGAAGATATAGAAAAAAGGAGTTTATATTTAGCAGAAAAAGTTTTACAAATTTGGCCTTACTTTGGTAATGAAAATCTTATGAATTCTGCGAAAACTAAGGTAAGGGGTACAACTCCCAAACAACTAAAAATTTTTGGTAAGGAATATCCTGTCAAAAGTTGGCGGGATGTTTTAGAAAAAACTTTAAATGTGATCGCTGATTTAGATGCCGATAAATTTAAGGATGTTATGGAACAATTTCCCCGGTTCATTAGTAGAGATGAAAAAGATTTTCGGGATACGAGAAAATTAGAAAATGGGGTGTTTGTTAATGTCAACTTATCAGCTAGAGATATTAATGCTTTTTGTATAAAAGCTATCGAAACGGCAGAAATTTCTCTAGAAGATTGGCAAATAGAAACCACAAGTTAATTTATGTTAAGTATCATTTTCCAAAAGCCTTATTTTCCTCTTTTGCTCGTTAAATTAAATTAAGAAGTCGGAGATCTTTAGCCTGAATTGAATCACCCTAGAGAATTTGTGATAAGAATTTCCTGGTTCTTTCTTCCTTGGGATTAGTAAAAAAGGTGTCGGGGGTAGAGGATTCAACTAATAAACCGCTGTCCATTAGCACTACTCTATCAGCAACTTCTCGCGCAAATCCGACTTCATGGGTAACAACTACCATTGTCATTCCGTCATTAGCTAGGTTTCGCATTACGTCTAAAACTTCTCTCACCATTTCTGGATCTAATGCTGATGTCGGTTCATCAAATAACATGATTTTCGGTTGCATTGCTAATGCACGCGCTATGGCTACTCGTTGTTGTTGTCCACCAGATAATTGTCCTGGATATTTTTGTGCTTGTGCTAAAATTCCCACTCTTTCTAATAATTGCATTGCTAATTCTTCGGCTTTAACTTTGGATATTTTGCGGACATATATTGGTGCTAAGGTGATATTTTCTAAAACTGTTAAATGGGGAAATAAATTAAATTGCTGAAATACCATTCCCACTTCTCGACGAATTGTTTCAATATTTCTTAAATCATGACTGAGGGTAATCCCGTCAATGGTAATAGTTCCTTGTTGATATTCTTCTAAGGCGTTAAATGTTCTAATAAAGGTTGATTTTCCTGAACCGGATGGTCCCATTAAAACAACCACTTCTCCCCGTTCTACGGTTAAACTGACACCTTGGAGGGCATGAAATTTACCATACCATTTGTGAACATCTTCAGCAATAATTATCGGTTTTGATTCTGTCATATATTCCTTTTGTGTAGTTGAAGATTTAAATAGATATTTAGGAATGTTGGGTTTCCTTGCGTCAACCCAACCTACGGGTAGTTGGTGATAAAATCATTGTTTTTCATCCTGTTTATCTTTTCATCCTGGATATTATCTCGACTTCGCTCGATAACCACCTGATTCTGACAATTATTCCTTTTGTGTAGTTTAAGATTTTAGGAATGTTGGGTTTCCTTGTGTCAACCAAACCTACGGGTAATTGGTGATAAAATCATTGTTTTTCATCCTGTTTATCCTTTAATCCTGGATATCCTGATTCTGACAATTATTCCTTTTGTGTAGTTGAAAATTTTAGGAATGTTGGGTTTCCTTGCGTCAACCCAACCTACGATGTTAATTGTTTTTCTAGGTTTTTAGCAGCTAAGGACATTGAATAACAAAATACCCAATAAATCAACCCGATAAATAAATATACTTCTGCATATCTTCCTAAAAATTGCGGTTGTGCTAATATAGAGCGTGCCATTCCTGTTAATTCTACTAATCCTACTAATGATAAAAGAGAAGTATCTTTAAATAAACCAATAAATTGACCAACAATTGCGGGAATAACTGCGCGTAAGGCTTGGGGTAATATGACTAATATGAGTAATAAAGGTGTATTTAATCCTAGTGCTTTTCCTGCTTCTATTTGTCCTCTGGGAATTGCTTGTAGTCCTCCGCGCACATTTTCAGCCATGTATGCTGCACTAAATAATATTAGTCCCACAATACCTCTGAGTAAACGATCTAAACGTAAATCTGCTGCTAAGAATAAGGGTAACATAACTTGGGCTAAAAATAGAATCCCAATTAAGGGTAATCCTCTAACAATTTCAATATAAAGAATAGAAAACCACCGCACTACAGGTAAATTGCTGGTTCTTCCTAATGCGAGTAAAACTCCTATGGGGAAGGAAAGGAAAATACTAATTATTGCCATTAATAGGGTAAGTAATAACCCATTCCATAGGTTTGTAGATACAGATTGCAATCCTAAACCACCACCAATTAACCAGATAATTATGAAAAATGATGATAACCAAATTAGTGAAAGCCAAGGTGTGATGATTTTAGTAAAATTTTGACCAATTATCAAACCTGCAAATATTGAACCTACTATTAATAATAACCATAAACGGCTTGTTAATGGTATGGGGAAAATAAACAGTGAAATCCCCATAATCACAACAGCAATCAAAGAATTGCGGTTTTTGATTATTGCTTTTTTGGTAAATGCACTCGCTGTAATTGCGGTTAAAGTTGTAGATATTCCCAAAACAACCCAAATCCGCCAATATAAACTTTGGGGAAATCTTCCTACTAAAAATAAGTGTAAATTAACTTGGATTACTTGCCATTGTGCTTTAGTAATTAACCAAATTGCAAATCCTTGAACTAACCAAAATAGAAATATAAAAGAAACAACAGTTAATAGACTATTGTACCAATTATTAAAGAGATTTTTTCTTAACCAAGTCAGTTTAATCATCATAGAAATGTGAGACCATATAGAATAATTATCACCCGTATTTATCTGCGTTTATCTGCGTTTATCTGCGTTCAACATTATCTTTCCTTAATTTGCACAGAACGATTAAATAAATTCATGGTGAAAGAAATTATCAAACTCAAAGTCAGATAGGTAATCATAATTAACAGCATTACTTCTACAGCTTTCCCAGTTTGGTTAAAAGTGGTAGAAGCAACAAAATAAATATCAGGATAACCGATAGCGATCGCTAAACTGGAATTTTTTGTTAAATTGAGATATTGACTAGTTAATGGGGGAATAATCACCCGCAAAGCTTGGGGAAAAATCACCAATCGCATTGCTAAACCTGGGTTTAACCCCAAGGATTTGGCTGCTTCTAGTTGTCCTGTCGGGACTGATTGAATTCCCCCGCGCACAATTTCCGCAATAAACGCACCTGTGTAAAAAGTTAACCCCAATAATAAACTAGAAAATTCTGGAGACAAAGTAAACCAAGGAAGTTCAATTCCGTTTTGGCTAAAGTTAACAAAACCCAAAAAGGAAACTTTATTTTCGGCTTTGGGAAAACTCAAGAAAACTGCAAAATACCAAAATAGCAATTGCAATAATAATGGAGTATTCCGAAAAACTTCTACATAAACCAGACTAATTTTCCTCACTAACCAATTATCTGATAATCGCGTAATTCCCGCAGTAATTCCCACAATTGTGGTGAGACAAATTCCCATTATTGCTATTCTTAAAGAATTAACTAATCCTACTAATAAAGCATAATTATAGGCATCCGTTGGTTGATAATTAATGAGAGTTTCACCAATATCAAAAGATGCTTGTTGCTTGAGAAAATTAAATCCAAATTGAATTCCTAATTGCTGTAAATTTCGTCTGACATTCCCCCACAAGATAATAACTATAACTACTGCTAAAAATACAAAAATTAGCTGAATAGCTTTTTGCCAAAAGCGATGATCACGCCAGAAAGGAGGTTTTGAATTGGTCATTAGTTAGTTGTTAGTTGTTAGTAGGGGCGAAGCATTTGGAAAATAAATTATCGGTCATTGCCAAAAATAGTTCTCCAAATGCTTCGCCCGTACAGTTGTTAGTTGTTAATAATAATAAAGTTCTTGTGCTTCTTTAGCGGAAAGGTGGAGAATAGAGTAATCCTCCTTTTGAGGAAATTTGATTTTGTCCGCGCGGGAGATTTAATTTTGTCTTTGTTCCTAAATTGCGATCATAAACTTCACCATAATTACCAACGTGCTTGATTATTTTGGCAGCGAAATCTTTTGTTAAACCAATTCCTTCACCCAGGTTTCCTTCTGTTCCTAAAAAACGTTTAATATCGGGATCTTTACTATTAGCAACCTCGGCTAAATTTTGAGAATTAATTCCCAATTCTTCTGCTTTCACCAAAGCATAAACAGTCCATTTCACTATATCACTCCACTTAGTGTCACCCTTAGCAACTGCTGGCGCTAGAGGTTCAGAAGAAAGAACATCATCTAAAATGATATTATCTTCTGGTTTAGGTAAGGTTGTCCGTCGAGAAACCAGTGCAGAACGGTCTGTGGTGACAGCATCACAACGTCCTTCAGCATAAGTACCAAAGGTAATATTCACATCTTCAAAAACAACGGGTTTATAAGTAATTCCCCGTTTCCGCATTTGGTCTGCTAAATTTTGTTCAGTAGTAGTTCCAGTTTGCACACAAATGGCTTTGTCTTTCAGGTCTTTGATAGATTTAATATTGCTATTTTTACGCACCATGACGGCTTGACCATCATAAAATACCACAGGTGCGAAATCTAAACCTTGGGAAGTTGCACGGCTAAAAGTCCAGCTAGTATTGCGACTGAGAATATCTACTTCTCCAGTTTGCAAAGCTGTAAATCGTTCTTTCGCGTTGAGATTGCGATATTCTACCGCGTCTGGATTGTCAAATACTGCTGCGGCAACAGCCCGACAAATATCAACGTCAATGCCGCTATATTTGCCGTCAGTGCCGACAAAACTAAATCCTGGTAGTTCACCGCTAACGCCACAAACAAGCTGTCCACGGCTTTTAATGCGATTCCAGAGAACGCGAGTAACTTGTCCTTGGGGGGTGCTGTCGGGATTTTGTGTATTGGGATTATTTTGTGGTTGATCATTACAGGCGCTCAGAATTAGGATTAAAGGGGCGATCGCTAAAGGCATCCCTATCCCCTGTAAAATGACAGATAATCTCCTAAATTTCATCATCGTTTTTTCCCAAGAATCTTCTTTGGATGTTTCTACATAATTGAAACATTTATTGATACTCGTGGCAAATATATCCTCTGAGGAGTATAACTAACGGCACTCCAGCTATTAAACTGGATTTCTGTAGATGAGATTTAATTACAAGAAAACCTCTTAATTAAGAATATGCTAAATTTTCTCAACTCTCTTCTCGGTCGCCACCCAGAGCGAATCAAAGCTAATGTTGAAATTTATACTTGGCAAACTTGCCCCTACTGCATCCGCGCTAAAATGCTACTATCATGGAAAGGTGTTAATTTCACCGAATACAAAATTGATGGCGACGAAACAGCCAGATCAAATATGGCAGAACGCGCCGACGGTCGCCGTAGCGTCCCCCAAATTTTTATTAATAATCAACATATTGGTGGTTGTGATGACCTGTATCAATTAGATGCAAAAGCTCAACTTGACCCTCTGTTATTTGAGGTTGCGGGTAATGGGTAATTGGTAATTGGTAATTGGTAATTGGTAATGGGTGATTGGTGATTGGTGATTGGTGATTGGGTAATTTTCTTCTTTCTTCTTTCTTCTTTCTTCTTTCTTCTCCTGACTCCTGAACTCCTGACTCCTGACTCCTGACTCGGTGACTCCTGACTCCTGACTCGGTGACTCCTGACTCGGTGACTCCTGACTCGGTGACTCCTGACTCCTTCTTCCCCCAATGCTTGAACACCCAGAATATTTACAACATCGAAAATGGATGAATCACGCCCTGGAATTGGCACAGGTAGCGGGTGATGCTGGTGAAGTTCCTGTGGGGGCTGTGATTGTTGACACAGATAATCAATTGGTTGCTGTGGGTGAAAATCGCAAAGAACGGGATCAAGATCCGACTGCACACGCAGAAATTATGGCGATTCGGGCTGCTAGTCAAGTTTTACAAAGTTGGCGCTTGCATCAATGCACTTTATATGTCACTCTAGAACCCTGTCCGATGTGTGCCGGTGCGATAGTTCATGCCCGATTGGGAAAATTGATCTATGGCGTGGACGATACCAAAACTGGCGCGATTCGTACTGTTATCAACATCCCTGACCATCCAGCCTCTAATCACCGTCTGAAAGTGCTAGGAGGTATTCTAGAATCAGACTGTCGAGAACAATTACAAAATTGGTTTGCTACCCAACGTCAACAAAAATAACAGACACAGATAAAACTGTCCAAAGGGGAAAACACAAGTTACCCAAGAAAATCTACGGTGGACATAATCAAGTTGGTGTCATCTTTTATTAGCCAAAAAATCAGCCACCGTTATGATCAAATCATACTTTGCTTCTACCAACCGCCATTCTCAAACTAAAAATACGCCTGTAAATCCTCACCTCGACTCCGCTCGGCGACCTTCGGTGCTTCAGAATACCTCGCGGGTTTCGCCTTGGTTAATCCGTGTTGCTTATCTTCTAGGACGCTGCATGATTTTGCCATCTTTCTTTGGGCATATTAAGGTGACTGGAAGAGAAAATATTCCTAAAAGTGGACCAGTAATTCTTGCACCTACCCATCGTTCCCGGTGGGATTCCTTGGTTTTGCCCTATGCTACTGGTCGTTGTGTGACGGGTAGAGATATGCGATTTATGGTAACGAGTCATGAATGTCAAGGGTTGCAAGGTTGGTTTGTGCTGCGAATGGGTGGTTTTCCTGTAAATATTGAACGTCCGGCGATCGCAACTCTCCGGCATACGGTAGAGTTAATGCAGCAGGGGGAAATGTTAGTTATTTATCCCGAAGGTGGCATTCATCGTGATGGTCAACTTCATCCCCTGAAGCCGGGAATCGCTCGTTTAGCTGTGACTGCTGAATCTACCTATCCAGGATTAGATATTAAAGTTATTCCTGTCGGTATCCATTACAGTGAACCCTATCCTCATTGGGGTACTGATGTGAGTATTCATATTGGTGAACCTATTAAAGCCGCAGATTATATGAATGGAAATTTAAAACAAGAAGCCAAAAGGCTGACAGCAGATTTAACCCATAAATTAAAACAATTAAGTCATCAAGAAGTAGAAATTAGCGATCGCATTTTTGCAAAAATTCATAATTAAAATCAGGTAGGGGCGCAGGGCTTGCGCCCATTCATAAGTTACAATCAGCAAAATTCCTCCCCTAGTTCCCATTACTTACAGGTATTTAACAAATATAATCCGATTTCAGAGGATGTTTTAAAAGTCCCTCATGGTGTATCAAATATTTTTTGATCCCCCTAAATCCCCCTTATTAAGGGGGACTTTGATTCTAGTTACCCCCTTAATAAGGGGGGTTAGGGGGGATCTGTAAGTGCCTAAAATCACAACCTAAAACTTTTCAAACAACCTCTCAGGAATTTTTTTCAGTTAATATGTAAAAGCTAAAACCTGTAGCCAAAATATTTGGTAGCCATATTACATAACTGTAGATATTTCCTGAAATAATTAAAGCATTAATAACCGCCTCAAATATTTTCATTAACCCCAGAATTACTAAAGTAACTGTAAAACTATTATATTTAATCCTTGGTTGCAAATTAATTCCTATAGCTGTACCCAAAAAAGCCAATACAGCGCAGGAAATAGGTAAGGTAAATCTTTTTTGAAGATTAACTTGTAATTTGATTAGATTCGGGATATCTCCTGCTTTTTTTGCAGCTAACAATCGTTGATAAATTTGAAATATATTCATTTCTCTATGATCTAATTTTTCCCTATCTAGTTGAAATTGCCGAGATATACTAGAAAGATTAAGGCGAATTTCATCAAACTTAATTCCCTGACCATAAGAACCATCTGGATTAATTATACTCTTGACACCATTATAAAAAAACCAATATTTGTTTCCTTCATTCCATTCAGCAAATTTAGATTTTATAATTACCTTCAAACCCCGATTATCTCTAATTAATAAGGTAACTTCTTGCATTTTTCCATCACTAAATCTCTCTGAGTAAAAGAAGTATTTAAGATAATTATCTTTATCAGATATTTGTTCATAATTTCTGTTGGCTAATTCTTTATAAACAATGTGATGACTTTTAAGATCCCATCTATTTATATTCATCACTTCTTCTAGGGTAATAGCAGCTTTATAGTTAGAGATAGGGACAATACCCTCATTAACAATAAATAGGATTAATGAAAGAATAAGACTTAGATGAATCGCTGGACAGATTAATTTATACAAACTTATTCCACAACTTTGTAAAGCAATAATTTCACTGGTAATTGATAATTTATTATAAACGAATATTGTGGTCATTAAAATAGCAATTGGTACAGCCAAAACAATAAACTCAGGTACTTTAAGAATGTGTAAATATATTAAAGTACCAAAAGATATTTGTTCCGTCAGGAGAAAACTAAATTGCTCGAATGATATACCAATTGATTCCGCAACAACAGTAACAATAACGATGGTAAATAGTAAAATCGGGGTAATTTCTGAGATTAAATAGCGCTCTAGTAATGATATGCGAGGAAAAATATTTATTTTTTTCATTTATCATTTTGCTGGTTATGTAGTTGCAGCAGTTGACGATATTTTGATATACAGATATTAGTGATAAAAATTTTGTGGTGCGCTTATTAATCTTATTTTTGTTTTTCGTAAACTTGGTTGAAGTTATTTTTGGAAATGTTGGGTTTCGCTGTCGCTCTACCCAACCTACTACTACTCTAAATATTGCATAAGAGTAATTCATAAATTACCCCTACTTTTGTTTTTACGTAAGTCCTATTTATGCTTCACTTTACCTGCCGATAAAAGCAAGTGCTTGAGCAATTGCTGCTCGTACTTCAGCTTGACAGGTAGTACTTCCATTTGGAGTAAGTGAAAATCTTTTTGTACACTCACTTACTGCCTCCCTGGTCGCTGTAGTGATATCTTCATAAGTTGTACTTTCAGTAACTGTATAACTTGTTCCCAGTGAGGGAACACTAACAGTCAAAGTTCTAGGGGGAGTTTGAGTTTGAGTTTCAGAGGTAGTATTTCCACCTCCTCCACTAGGAGCTCCTCCACTAGGAGTATTACTTGATGTACCTCCACCACAGGAGGTAATCATTAAACCAATCAGTAGAAATCCGAAAAGCCTATGAGTTGAAAAAATTCTTAACATAAAGTAGTTTTACATAGATTTACTTATCCCACTCTAAATCTAAAAATCTCAACTCCTGTCTAAGTAATGATTGTCTTGTGACTGTTTTATGATTAACTGTCGCTCTCCCCAACCTACTACTACTCTAAATATCAGGGCTATTTCATTCTAAACATAATCCGCCCTGAACTGATAGTGTAGTGTGGCGTAAGCCATAGTTCAGGACTAATAATTCAAGTCCGTTTTAACGGACTATAACTTTCCTTTAGTCGTCTTGAGACGACTTTTGCTATTAGACATGGCTTCGCCACGCAAGCTATCAGAATTCATTCTGAGGCGGGTTAAATAAGAATGAAATAGCCCTACTCTAAATATTGCATAAGAGTAATTCATAAATTACCCCTACTTTTGTTTTTACGTAGTCGGTATTTATGCATTCGTTTTAGTTGTAGGGTGCTTTACTACTGCATAAATTCTGCAAATAAACAGATTGTTGATATCTGACGCACCCTACCAATGTGACAGTTGCGTAAGTCCTGGTTATTTAATTTCTAAAAGCTCGTGGTCTACTATTCGCATCGAATACACATCTCCCTTCTGAACCATCACTAAAGGTTTGCGGAGAAAGAGGTCCAGCTAAACTACAATCACTTTGATATAATTGCCATTCCATTTTAGCTTTGTCAGCAAGACTAGATGTTCCACCTCCTCCACCAGAAGTATTATTAGATGTACCTGTACTGGGGGTATTACTTGATGTACCTCCACCACAGGAGGTAATCATTAAACCAATCAGTAGAAATCCGAAAAGCCTATGAGTTGAAAAAATTCTTAACATAAAGTAGTTTTACATAGATTTACTTATCCCACTCTAAATCTAAAAATCTCAATTCCTGTCTAAGTAATGATTGTCTTGTGACTGTTTTATGATTAACTTGGAGGTCGTTGAAAAAGTTTTTGATTGTAATATTAGACACTTGTTAATTATTCAATCTGCTTCTTCCAAAGGGATTTAGAGGCATATAAGATTTGTTGATACATGATGAGAGACTTTTTATGAGAGAATAAATACTGTCAGTAATAATATGTTTTTAGGTGATGAGAAGCCCTAATAATGATCAAAAAAAGAAAAGAATTACCGTGACAGCCTCTTGTCAATGTATAAAGAAGGCCGAAATGGCTTTAATTAGACTAGGATTTGAATCAAAATCCAATTTTGCTAAACATCATTTATCTAGAACAACAGTTACCAAATTTTTTCAGGGTCAACCAATTTCAATTGACTCCTTGAAAAGGATATGCAGAGAGTTAGAATTGAATTGGGAAGATTGTTTACCAACAGAAGAAATAATTAATAATAACCAAGAGAAAAAGACAAGAGAAAATAACAATTATTCCAATTACCAATTACCAATTACCAATTACCAATTACCAATTACCAATTACCAATTACCAAATATAGCATTTCCTAGTCTAATGAAGTACAAAACTATCTGCGTTTTTCAGCGTCCATCTGCGTTTAATTATTATTGCTTGTACTTCACTAAAATAGGAATTGATATACCAATTAGCGGTTCCAATTACGAATTATTTATTACCTACTCCAATTACTAATTCCCAGTTATTAAGTTTGCCCACATCTAAAGCAGCGTAGTCAATAACTTGTAATTGCCAGTTGCCTTTTGCGGGTAAAGAAAGTAATTGTTTCAGGGCAGGATGCGATCGCACTGTGTAAGTATTTTGTAATTGATTACGACGACCTAATGTACGACTTTGTAATAAAATCCGCTGATTATTAGGAGCAATTAAATAAACTTCTAAATCTCCTAAAAAATCATGGGTGATATTCACGGTAACTTGGATATCTGTGACATTGACAGCTTCATTAATAGCGATCGCACTTTTAATTCCCTGTCTATTATTATCAGGAATATTCACAACTTG
This sequence comes from Dolichospermum sp. UHCC 0406, assembly GCF_009712025.1. Taxonomy (NCBI): domain Bacteria; kingdom Bacillati; phylum Cyanobacteriota; class Cyanophyceae; order Nostocales; family Aphanizomenonaceae; genus Dolichospermum; species Dolichospermum sp. UHCC 0406. Next base: position 165,061 of record NZ_VILA01000015.1, on the reverse strand, counting down.
AGAATTTTTGACCTGAATTTGTTTATTCGTAATTTTAGCAACCGCACCCATCTGCTGCGCTAGTCTTACAGCCTTAGCAGCATTAACTTTGCCATAACCAAACCATTGACTATGACCATTACTATCATAAGTACCCCCACGCACACCCAACTGAAGATCAGGGTTATTATCCACTATTTTATCAGCCGTATCTTGGAGAATCCGTTTAACTTGTTGAGCCGTTAAATCAGGATTAGCTGATAATACCAAAGCCGCTACTCCTGCCACAATGGGAGTAGAACTGGAAGTACCACCAAAGTTTTTAGTAAAATTTCCCGCATCATAACCAGCCGCACCTATTTGATCTGTTGTAAATACTCCCAATCCAAATAGAGAAGAAACAATTGCCGGTTGTGTATAAACAAAACCAGTTTCTTGAAACCACATTCCTGGGGGAGCATTATTACTGGGAGCGCAAACAGAAACATTACCTCCCCAATTACTATAAGCAGCCTTTTTATTTAAACTAGTAGACGCAGATACAGTCATCACATCAGGATGAACAGCAAAACCGCTTAACCAATTTGTCTTCCCTTGAACAATATTTTTCGGCCAATTCTGTTCATTTATAGTCCCATTAATGGGACGATTAGCATTTCCGGCTGCGAAAACAATCACACATCCTTTCCCCTTGCGTCCATTGGTAGCAGCCCGGTTAATAGCGGCTTTTTGCCGAATAGAAAGGGGGAAATAAACAGCAGAAGCTCCCCAACTACAAGAAATTACACTTGCGCCTTTTTCTATAGCCCAATTAAAAACATCCTCAATTGATTGATCATCTAAAAAGCCAGTAGTGCGAATGGGCATCATTGCACAACCAGGTGCAACTCCCACAATTCCTGAACCATTTTCTTCAGCTACAGCTAATCCTGCACAAGCGGTCCCATGACTTGTTTCTTTTTCTCCTGGTAAGGGTAAAAAATCATTTTCTTTTAAATCTCTAGGAGCAACAATTTTACCTGTACCTTGAAAATCTGGATGTTTTAAATCAAAGGAATCATCTACTACAGCCACCACTATAGAACGCAGACCACGAGTAGTATCCCAAGCTTGTTCTACGGAAATATGCGAACCAGCTACCAATTGATTACTACTATTATGATTGAGATACCATTGCTGGGAATAAAGAGAATCTTTGGGTTTATAATTGGGTTCTTGTTGAATGAGAATATTCGGTTCAGCCGCCAAAACTTCTGGCAATGTTTGTAAATAATTGGTAATTTTAACGGGATTTTGTGTGGCTTGTTTACTAACAATAAAAATGAAGGTATTTGGTATGCCGAATACTGGTTGATCTTGAACTAAATTCAATGTACTGGTAATAGTATTAATTTTAGTATTATCTACCCAAGTAGCAAATTGAATTGTAATTTGGTCGCTGAGATAAACAAAAGTTCCGGGATTATTTTCCAATGTATAAACATGACTCACAAAGTCCACATTTTCATCATTGCGTAATTGAGACATAACTGCATCTAGCTGATTAGGAAAGACCGTATATAGTTCTAGTTTCGCTTGAGGAATACTCCGCCGCCATACGCTACCAGGAATCTGTGATAATTTTTCATGGGGAAAATTAGCATTGGGACGAATAGTAAAACGATACAACGTTTTTTCTAGCATTAACTCTTCACCACCGCGTTGTAAGGTTAGTGACTGACTTTTATTTGCTACATCTGATTTAGGAAAATCCGCAGGATTAATATTATCACTCATAAGAATTGGGGATTGGTGGAATTAGCCAAATTGAAAAAATCTTGATTTGTAGGTTGGTTTGTAGAACGTTTATGTTCGCACAGCCATGGGACAAAATCCAACGCATTTGTTGGGTTTCCTTGGGTCAACCAAACCTACAAAAAATGGCGAATGTATTTTGACACTCTGCGGTCTAAAGACACGCAGATTCTTTAAGACTTGCTTAAAAAGGATAGTCAATTATCCTCCTAGACGCTCAAGGCAAATACCAGTACGACAGGTATTGCAATTGCGCTTACTTTTGATTTTTTTTTGCTGCTTTTGTGAGTCCATCAATTTTTAATGTTAAACGCTCCATGATTTACCATTGCTTGTTTACCCAGGCTACAGCTATGCCGAGACGAGATAAATCAGGGGTTTCTCCTTAATAAAACACTTCTTTGCGCTGATGGTTATTCCTACTTGCTAATTAATTCTATCATGTCACCGCGAATAAATAGAGCCTCCGGCACGCTCCGCGAACGCCGTTGGCACTTCCTCCACGCATCTATTGCCAAGTGGCTTCCGTGCCTTTCCTTCTATTTGGTGAATATATTCTATTTTGTGGTGATTTGTAATTCAATTCGTTGTCCGAGTACCCCTAGAGTCCGTTCCATCGCCCAGACTTAAAGCAATGTATATTAATTTAATAGTAAGTAGTGATGGAGATATACCTTTATTTTTTAGAGGAGCATCAGGAAATGAATCAGATAAAACCGTATTCGCTCACATCTTAGTGGAATATTCTAAACAAATAGATTTTGACAGTATAATGGTTGCTGACAGTGCTTAATGAGCGTGAAACTAATTTAAAATTAATGGTGAATATGAACTGGATAAGTCGAGTCCCATTATCCATTAAAAAAGCTAAAAACTTGGTAAAAGCACTGATAAGTAAAGAACAGCAAACCAAGTGATATCAAAGGATATAGCTATCAAGAAGAGAAAGTATCTTACCCTGTTAGGATTTAGCACCTGAAAAAACTATGACTCAACCAACTACAAAAATTTGTATACTAGGTGGTGGCTTTGGTGGACTCTATACCGCCCTGCGTTTAAGCCAATTACCCTGGGAATCTACACCAAAACCTGAGATTATTTTAGTAGATCAGAGCGATCGCTTTGTCTTTTCTCCCCTGCTTTACGAACTCCTCACCAGAGAACTCCAAACCTGGGAAATCGCCCCACCATACTCAGAACTACTGCAAGGAACAGGAATCCAGTTCCACCAAGCCGCTGTTTCCGCCATAGATATCAACGAACAAACAGTCCAATTAGCAGATAAATCAGAACTAAATTATGACCGCTTAGTCTTAGCCTTAGGTGGCGAAACCCCCCTAGACTTAGTTCCCGGTGCTGTCACTCATGCTTACCCTTTCCGTACTATTACTGATGCCTACAAATTAGAAGAACGGCTGCGAATTCTCGAAGCAGCAAATCCCGAAAAAATCCGTGTCGCCATAGTTGGTGCAGGTTACAGCGGCGTAGAATTAGCCTGTAAACTAGCAGATAGAATCGGTGAAAAAGGACGTTTCCGCCTGATTGAACTTAGCGACCAAATTCTCCGCACTTCCCCAGAATTTAACCGTGAAGCCGCCAAAAAAGCCTTAGATAGCAAAGGCGTATTTATTGACTTAGAAACCAAAGTAGCAGCAATTGATCAAAATAGCATCTCTCTGGAGTATAAAAATCAAGTAGATACCATTCCCGTAGATGTAGTCATTTGGACAGTGGGAACAAAAGTTTCTCCAGTTGTCACAGCCTTACCCCTCAAGCAAAATCAGCGTGGACAAATCACCACCACAGCCCAACTACAAGCCATAGAACATCCCGAAATCTTCGCGTTAGGAGATTTAGCCGACTGTCTCGACGCAGAAGGAAAACAAGTCCCCGCCACCGCCCAAGTTGCTTTCCAACAAGCTGATTATACCGCTTGGAATATCTGGGCTACTATTACCAATCGTCCCCTCCTTCCCTTCCGCTATCAACCATTAGGAGAAATGATGGCTTTGGGAATAGATAACGCCACCCTCACCGGGTTAGGTGTGCAATTAGACGGATCTTTTGCGTACTTAGCCCGTCGGCTGGCTTATCTGTATCGTTTACCAACTTTAAATCATCAGTTGAAAGTTGGTTTTAATTGGTTAGTTAGCCCTATAATAGAAGCCATTTCTAAGTAATTAAATATCCCCTAATTAAAGATAAAGATCCCCGACTTCTCAAAGAAGTCGGGGATCTGAAATGGTAAACTAGACGAATTCAGATATTATGGCTATGTATTTAGCGACTGCTGCGGACTAAAGTATTAATTCTTATGAAAAAGCCTAAAGTTATTTTTGTAGATGCTGTGGGGACATTATTTGGTGTTAAAGGTAGTGTTGGGGAAATTTACCGACAAATCGCCCGACAATTTGGTGTAGAAGTTTCCGCCCAAATTTTGGATGAAAACTTTATGAAAAGCTATAAAGCATCACCACCACCGATATTTATTGATGCAGATATCAAAGATATTCCCCAGCGTGAATATGATTGGTGGCAGATAATTGCTTTAAATACCTTTGAAGGTGCAGGAGTTCTCCAACAATTTACCGATTTTCCCGCTTTTTTTACCGAACTTTATATCCACTTTGGGACTTCCGAACCGTGGTATGTTTATCCTGATGTTAAGTTAGCTTTAATCAACTGGCGACGCTTAGGAATTGAATTAGGAATATTATCTAATTTTGATTCTCGTTTGTATTTAGTATTGCAAGGTTTAGGACTTAAAGAATATTTTACTTCTGTGACGATTTCTACTCAAGTCCGTGCTGCTAAACCAGATCCAGAAATTTTCAAAATTGCCTTAAACAAGCACAAGTGTTCACCGGAAGCCGCATGGCACATTGGCGACAGTATAACAGATGATTATTATGGGGCAAAATCCGCAGGAATAAGAGGTATTTGGATTAACCGTAATTCCACTGAATAATACCGTAATTGTCCGGTTAATAGAGGTTTATGGGTAAATTTTTCTGGCAAAGATTCTATATATAGTCATATTCATAAGTTATCGCTGTTACCTCTAGAAATTAGATTGTTAAATGCAGAAGGTTTAGAAATGGCGAAAAATCTGCTATTGGCTTTAAAGAAACGATTTTTGAGAGATTCTTAACTCCTTCTTTCTACCTCGGTGACTCTAGAAGTTCAAATGGCATGATATGACGATATATTTAAATATCTGGCGTTGCTGAATTGAGAGATGAAAAGCAAAAATTCCATGTCTGAAACTCTTAAACTTTGCGCCTTTGCGCCTTTGCGTGAGGCAAATTCATACTTTCATTCACCAATGCCAAATATCTACATTGTCTCAATTTACCGTTTGTTTTTGAATCTATGAAGTCTTATTTAGCCGCCGCTATTCAAATGACCAGTGTGCCTGATTTGCAAAAAAACCTGGCACAAGCAGAAGAATTAATTGATTTGGCCGTACGTCAGGGTGCGGAATTGGTGAGTTTACCAGAAAATTTCTCTTTTATGGGAGAAGAAAAAGATAAACTAGCACAAGGAAATGCGATCGCCCAAGAAACGGAAACATTTCTCCACAAAATGGCACAACGCTTTCAAATTACCATTCTCGGCGGCGGCTTCCCTATCCCTGTGGATCATAACGGTAAGGTTTATAATACAGCATTACTTATCGGTGCTAACGGTCAAGAACTCGCCCGTTACCAAAAAGTCCATTTATTTGATGTCAATGTTCCTGATGGTAATACCTACCAAGAATCAAGTACCGTCATGGCTGGACTGGAATTACCTCCTGTTTATGCTTCCCCTGACTTGGGGAAAATTGGCCTTTCTATTTGCTATGATGTCCGTTTTCCCGAACTGTACCGACATTTATCAAGTCAGGGTGCAGATATTTTATTTGTTCCCGCCGCTTTTACCGCTTTTACTGGTAAAGATCATTGGCAAGTATTATTGCAATCTAGAGCCATAGAAAATACCTGTTATGTGATTGCACCCGCCCAAACTGGTACTAACTATGACCGTCGCCAAACTCATGGCCACGCCATGATTATTGACCCTTGGGGTGTCATTTTAGCAGACGCTGGGGAAAAACCGGGAGTGGCGATCGCCGAAATCAAACCTACCAGACTAGAACAAGTCCGCCGACAAATGCCATCCCTACAGCATCGCGTATTTTAGCCACTCAGACCCCCGCACATCCCCAACTTCTTCAACAAGTCGGGGATCTTTCCTAAGTAAAATCTTTTTTCCCAAAACACTTGACATTATCCCAAGAGAACTGCTATATTCTCTATAGTGAAATCATTGGGGCGTAGCCAAGTGGTAAGGCAGTGGGTTTTGGTCCCGCCATCCCTAGGTTCGAATCCTAGCGCCCCAGTTATATAGAAGGCAAGTTTTTAACGCTTGCCTTTTTTGTTTTTACATTGCACCAAGCTGGAAAAAGTTCTTCTTCTGTCGCTTGGATTCAACAAAGCAAAACCCAAGGCATTTATTAAGTCATATATTAGGCTCTCGCAAGGCATAAGTGCCATCACTACGCAACTTTGACGCGAACAACCCAACCTAAGAATTAAATTGGCTAAAGGTATTGCTGGTACCTCCTCCCAAGATAAATATTTGCAGAAAATTTATGTTCCTCACACTGATTAGACATATATCTAGTTGAAGGTATTAGCCAAGAACTACTTGCTGAATATTTTCCGTTAAGTATATCTGTAATCAGAGGAAGAATAAGTATTGATTATTAAACAGAAAACATTGAGTATCAAATATCTCTAAAAGTTTTCTAATTATCATCTTCTTCCAGATATATTATTGAATTTGAGAGGAATATAATTGTGGCTACAAATGCGATAACGTTAAAAAAATTGCTTAATAGCTCTACACATATTGTAGTTGATATCAAAAAAATAACTGCGATTGCACTTCACCACCGTTGGTTTATTCTAGGGGTTTCTTGTGCGGTTATGTCAGTAACAAGCCTCTTAGCTATTACTAGTAAACCAACTTATCAAAGCTATATGCAAATATTGGTAAGTTATAATTCAGATAAATCTTTACCAGCTAGTAAGCCAGAAAAAACGACAAAAGACTTACAAAAACCACAGTTATCATCTATTGACTACAGTAGTCAAGTGAAATTAATGCTGAGTGCTAAATTAGTGCAAAAAGCTGTAAATTTACTTCATACTGATTATCCACAGATGACCATAGAAGATATTTATAGTAACAGCAAAATTGATAGAACTTCATCTTTATCACTAACTCAGTTACCAGTAGATACAGAAGTTAATCAAAATTTAAACCAAGTATTTTCGATCTCTTTTACAGACAAAGATCCTCTGAAAAGTAAAAGAGTATTACAAGCTTTAGAGAAAGTATATCAGGACTATAATACCGATCAAAAAAATCAGCGGATTAATCAAGGGTTAGTATTTGTTAATAACCATCTACCGCAACTGCAAAAAGATGTATTAAAAGCCGAGAAAAAATTAGAAAAATTTCGTCAACAGAATAATTTAATTGATCCAATTTTACAAAGTAAAATTTCACTACAGTCTTTAGCAGATATTCAAAAGCAGCGACAAAAAACTCGCGCTCAACTGCAAGATGTACAGACTCGACATAACAGTATAGAAGAAGCAATTGCTTCTTCTCATCAAAATCAAATAAATATTGATGATTCCCTTGAATCTCGCCAATATCAAGCCTTAATTCGTGAACTTAAGCAAACAGAAAAGGAATTAACTCAAGCTCGGATACTTTACACAGAAAAATATCCAATTATTGAACAACTGAAACAAAAAAAACAAATTATCGTCACACTATTACAACAACAAGGACAAAATAAAGCCGTTGATATCAATAGTAAATCAAAATTATCAGGACAAATAATACCTAAGTTAGAAAATGATTTAACTCAATTAAAAGTGAACGCATTAGGACTAATTGCTCATGATCGTGATTTGGCAAAATCCGAACAAGAAATTCGTTCCTTGCTGAGTACATACCCAAATTTGATTACAGAATATAAGAGGTTAGTTGCAAATGTAGAAATTTATCGCAAAACACTGCAACAATTGACGCAAGTGCAAAATTCATTAGGTGTAAAAATTGCTCAAGAAGGTTTTAATTGGCAAATTTTAGAAGAACCCGCTTTGGGAATACATATAGGAAATTTGCGCTGGTTGCTAATTGTTGGCGGCATATTAATTGGTCCAATATTGGGTTTAGCAGCAGCTTTAATTTGGGGAAAATTTAATAATGCAATTTTCTATACTCAGGACTTACAAAATCTCACAAATATTCAGTTATTGGGGTCAGTACCAAGATTAGGAAAACGTAAAGATAGTTGGACAAGCCAACTCCAATCTATAGTTAGAGATAAATCTAAAAATCTGGATATTTCTCATCAGGGAATTATTAAAAATTTACCTAATCATCAGAACTTAGATATTATTTACCAGAATATTCAGATGTTAAATAATTCTCTACCTTTAAAATCATTGATGTTAACTTCTGCACTACCAGGAGAAGGAAAAACAACTTTGGCTTTAGGGTTGGGGTCTAGTGCGGCTCGAATGCACCAAAGAGTATTAATAATTGATGCTAACCTGCGTTCTCCCAGTTTACATAAAACTCTAGGGCTGACCAATGATTGGGGTTTATCTTTATTACTTGTTGATGATATTAATCCATCATTTCATAATTATATTCAACCCATTCACCCAGCTATTGATGTTTTGACTGCTGGCCCCATACCAGAAGATGTGGCAAATTTGTTGAGTTCTGAGCGAATGCAAGAATTAATGGATTTATTTGCCCAAAATTATGATTTAGTGCTGATAGATGCGCCCTCTGTTTTAGATACAGTTGATGGTAGAATTGTCGCTTCTTTATGTAATGGGATTATTATGGTAGGACGCATTGGTAAAGTTACTCCCAATAAACTGATGGAAGCTACAGAAATTTTAAGCAAGTTAAATCTAATTGGTATTATTGGGAATGAAGTTTATGATGCTCCCCAAATATTGACACCATGAAAAAAGGAGTCAGGAGTCAGGAGTTTAGAAGAAGAAAGAAGAAAGAAAATTACCGAGTTTCCAGTTCTCAATCTGTCTGTTTAGAGAATTGCTGAACTAGAATAGTAGACGCTTGTGATCAAACAATAGTATGAAATTCCCACTGTTATTAGGCAATTTGTTTTCTGAGATTAAAGGTAGACATTGGTGGATAGGTATCCTGATGTGGTTTGTATTACTTGCTCCTGCACAAGCATCTGTAATTCTGCGTGTGGCAATTGAAAGAGAAGTCAAACAGGTAAAAGTCGGTGCTTCCACAACCGCTATTGTCAAAGATAGTAGTGGTAAGACTCTGGGAGAATTACCAGGAATGAGTGCCTTTGCGGCTCAAGCAGTTCCTGGAGGTGTAGCTTTAGATAGATGGCAATCCGGGTTATTTTGGATAGAACCCACCAATAAGGGATATGTTTATATTGGCGATCGCTGGTTTCGTGGTAGAACCCTAGTAGTACCCACAGCCAACGGTTTAACTGCCGTTAACTGGGTAGATTTAGAAGAATATCTCTACAGCGTCATTGGTGGAGAAATGGATACTAGCTGGCCACAAGAAGCCCTCAAGGCCCAAGCCATTGCTGCCCGTACCTATGCCCTTTATGAACGGGAAAGACAGCGGAAAAATCCCGTTTACGATTTAGGGGATAGTCCAGACCGTTGGCAAATTTATAAAGGTGTAAGTAGTGAATCTCCTAAAACTTACACCGCAGCAGATACCACCGCAGGCAAAGTCTTAACCTACAATAACCAAATCATTCTTTCCGTCTTTCACGCTTGTTCTGGTGGACACACTGAAAACGTTGAAGATGTTTGGGTTAGCAAAGAACCTTACCTGCGGGCTGTTCCCGACTTTGACCAAAAGATCAAAGAATGTAACTGGGTAAAAACCTTCACTCCCGGAGAAATTAGCGCCAGAATTTCCGGTGTTGGTAATGTCAAAGACATGATTATCGAAACTCTTTCACCTTTCAAAAGTGTCAAATCCTTAAAAATTATTGGTGATAAAGGGACTAAAGTTCTCCAAGGTGAAGAAGTGAGAACCGCACTCAAAATTAAAAGTACCCGGTTTATTGTTAGTAAAGATGCAAATGGCGGTTTTGTTCTGCAAGGATTAGGTTTTGGTCACGGTTTAGGAATGAGCCAATGGGGAGCTTACGAATTAGCAAAACGTGGTGCAAACCACTTGCAAATTTTAGGATATTACTACAAAGGTGTAGCCCTGACACCTATTCAGGCAAAGTAGCAGAAGAAGGAGTCAGGAGTCAGGAGTCAGGAGTCAGGAGTCAGGAGTCAGGAGTCAGGAGTCAGGAGTCAGGAGTCAGGAGGAATAAAGAAAGAATAAAGAAGAAACAAGCAAATTTCTCTTCTATTCCCTATTCCCTATTCCCTGTTCCCTGTTCCCTGTTCCCTATTTGCTTATTCTGAAATTCCTGTTCTAACAAATCTGCTTCTGTAGAATAAACAGAATCTTCTTTACCAATAACTTTTTCTGTGGCAAATTCACGAGCAAAAGCGATCTTTTTCTGCAAAGAAGCATCTGCACCTGCTAATAATCTAGCTCGTTCTTGACGTTGAAGATTGCGAGTAGAAACCTGATCATTGCGTCGTTTAATCCAAAAATACCGGATTAAAGGAATAGCTAAAAAACCAATACCATAAGCTAATAGAAGTCCATAAATCCCTTGCACAAAAGCGACTAATCCCCCAATTTGAGTCGCAATTGTGCCATTTTTCAATAAATTACCCAGGATTAAAGCCCCAACAAAATTCACTCCTCCCAAACCAGCACTGAGCATAAGTTGTCCAGAACTGGCAGAACTAAACTTCCAGGAAAATTCATGCAAATATTCAGATATTGAGCGCCGCTGTTTTTTACTTGCTCTTACCTGTAACTCAGGGAAATAATAAACTATTTGCCCGTCAGAACTTACCTGGGGCATTCCATTAAATCTTACCAGCACAGGCAGCATATAATCCTCATATTCTTGTTGATATTTTGCGCCAATATCATCTAAATAAGGAGCAATTTGTTCTGCAACTACAGCACCTTGATTATTACTAATCACAGCCCCAATTTCTTCCCAGCGACGTTCTTCCAAATTGGCGTTAGGATCACCATCACCAAAGAGGAATGAAAACACAGCTTCAAAAAAATTCATTTCATTATTTTCACCCCGTTCCCCCCGTCGTTCTTGGTAGCTATCACGATGATTTGGGCTAAAATACCAGAATAAATCTGGAAAGAAAAAGAAATTAAAACCTTTAGAATTATTACTGCGATTGTCATTATCCCGATCTGAACTAGCAGTCATGATAATGATAATAGTCAGAGTAATCAGCAAAATAGAAGCAACTAAAAGGACACCAAAGGAAATCCGAATTAGATAAAATAGCACAGACCAAACTTTTTTCCACCATTCTTGCAACCGGATTTGCAAGTATTTATTGCGGATAATATCCCGAAAATTTTTGGGAAATTGGTAAACAACATCACCTGATTCTGCAACCTGCAAATGTCCCCCAGCGTCAGCAGCAAGGGCTAATAAACTTTGGTTGACTTCAGCTATATTTAATCCTATCTGGGTGGCTACATCACCAACTGTGACTCGGTAGCCCAGTTGTTCCACAGAACGCATAATGGCGGGATTGGGAGTCATAAATTTGCCATTTTGTTATATTTTGGTTTACCTTTATTCAGTATAATTGAACTAAAATTTCTTTTCTTTGCAATTCTTAATTGCAATCATACTTTTCACAAATTAGCTAGGATTTATATATACACCTATGGTTCAGTACAGTCTCGCTCAAAGCCCGGAACTTATCCTGATTGTTCCTGGTAAAGATTCCGCTAAAGCCCGTGATAAAGCCATGGATCAACTAATGGAACTCATGGAGGCTGGTGAATTACCAACGGAACTAGAAGAGGGATTTGGTCCGCAACAATTAATTGAGGTGAAAGAACCAACTACAGATACTTCTAGCCGTGAAGACGAAATTACCCAAGCCGTGCAAATTCTCAGTAATTTAGCTTCCTTGAAGTTAAAAGTCCAAGAATCACGCACTGAAGCCTTAGAAATTCGTCAAGCCATTGATGTGCTGTTTTCCGATAAATCTGTCACCGAGGAAGAAATAACCCATCTTAAAGAAGGTTTTAAAGTTCTCAAAAATTTTGCTCAAGCTAATCTGCGTTACCAGGAAGCGAGGGGAAAAGCAGAACAAGCTAGACAAGTTTTAGATCAAGCTCTCAAATCACCGGAGTAATATTAGATTGGATATCTCCAGAAAATAATGTAGAGACGTTCCATGGAACGTCTCTACAAGGGTTTTAGGATACGCATATTTAAATTCGGTCGTTGTCTATTAAATTTGTTCTCTTTCTGTTGGACTATCTCTTCTTGAGGATTGAGATTCAATCATATTCAGATAAGATATTTGCATAACCAAAGACTTCTGTAGTAACACACTATATAGGGTTTGCTGAAAAAGTCTTTTGGTGAGGGCTAGGAGTCAGGAGTCAGGAGTCAGGAGTCAGGAGGAAGAATTAGAAGGAGGTAAGAATAGTTTCAAATCTGAGAAAGTGATAAGTTTTTGATGGTTTTAACGCTTATTCCTTGCACCTAATTCACCTTTTTCAACTCTGAAACTCCTAATATATCTAGGTTTTCGGTTTATTCAGCAAGCCCTATATAATAAAAGGGAAATATGATTAATCTAATTTGGACGGCTGCTGTTGTACTCTTTGTCCTCTGGCTGTTAGGATTCTCGGTTCATGTCGGAGGTAGCTTAATTCATCTGCTTTTAGTTTTAGCTCTAATTGGAATAGTTTACAATTTACTAGTTGGTCGCCGCATAGTCTAATTTTTGAGGATGCAAGGCTGTATCTGAGGTTTGAATACAAGCACTGAAGTTATAGCCATATTAATAAAAATCCCAAACTTATGAATAGAAATCCTCATGAACGAAGCAATTCTGCGCGAAGGCAAGAACTTCGTAGTGAAGAAGAAAGTTTCCGACTGCAACAGGAAGAGGGACGACTTGAATCTGGCAAACGGAGATCTATATTTGCCTGGATTATCAATAGCATTTACCTGCTAGTGGGAATGCTGGAAATCCTGCTGATGTTACGCTTCTTTCTGCGTTTTTCCGGGGCAAATACGCAAAATACTTTTGCCCAGTTTATTTACAATCTTTCTGCTCCCTTCATTGCGCCATTTTCCACCTTGTTAATTAGTCCTGTTGCTGGTGGTGGAGCGAATGTTTTTGATGTCAATGTCCTAATTGCAATTATCGTGTATGCTCTCTTAGGCTGGCTCAGTGTATGGCTGGTCAAATTTCTCGCTGGTCGGTAGAGAAAAGTTGAAAAATGAACGGATTTAATTTAATACTATTGTTAAGCCCTGAGAGTGTCAAGAGTTCTAGAGAAATTTGCCACAGCAATGGATGGGTGTGATATTATAGGAAACTGCTACACAAATTTAAAAACAATCACAATTTAAGCGACCATGGCTCTGACTCAACAGCGCAAACAAGAAATAATTTCTGGCTTCCAAGTTCATGAAACCGACACCGGTTCGGCTGATGTCCAAATTGCCATGCTAACTGACCGCATTAACAAGCTCAGTCAACATTTGCAAGCTAACAAAAAAGACCATTCCTCCCGCAGAGGACTGTTGAAGATGATTGGTCAAAGAAAGAGTCTTCTGGCTTATATCCAAGCAGGTAGTCAAGAAAAATATAAAGCTTTAATTACTCGTCTCGGTATTCGCGGTTAGGAACTAATTCTTATGGCTGCTGAAGAATCGGAACGTAGTCCATTGCCTTTTGAGCCAAACAAAAAGCGTCCCAAACCCGCTAAGACTGTAACTAAGTCCGTCATTAAAACCCAAGCACCCCAGGAAAAACCGCAACAGCAACGTCGTTATTCTAAACAAGAAATGGCGATTCCTGAAGTAGTCAGCCAGCGAATGATTCGCAGAGTGGCTGGTTTTTGCGGTATTCCCACAGCTTTAGGGATTACTAGTTTGATAGTTAGCTATCTATTAGTTACCTTGGCTGATATCCAACTTCCGCCTATCGCCGTTTTATTGGTGAATATGGGATTGTTTGGGTTAGGTGTGGTGGGAATTACTTATGGTGTTCTTTCTGCTTCTTGGGATGAAGAAACACCGGGAACTTTTCTAGGTTTTGATGAATTTAGCACTAACTGGGGAAGGATGACCGAAGTTTGGCGTGATACCCAGAAAAAGAACGTCTAACAAGCAGCGTCCAGGTAATAACTGTAATGTGGGGTAATTTGGAAAATGAGTTTTGAAGTGGAATTTATATCACTTTAACTTCAAGTTTAAAAGACTGTATTTTTCTAGTTTATACCCAATATTCAGCAAAAAATACCTGGCGCTACATTTGTATTTATATATTTAAAAGAATATGTTTTAATTTCTCAAAATGAAGTTAAGGTAGAGGTTTATCGTCAAGATGAAAAAGGAAATTGGACTATACAAACTTTGATGAATCGTGATGATAAATTACATTTAGATTCCGTTGGGTTGATTCTATAAATAGCAGAAATATATGAAGATATTATTAATATTTAATTTTCCAATTTAGTTATAGAAAAAAATAGCAGATAGATTAAACCACAATTCAGACAGGACTGCGTTGAGGAATATATAAGAGGATGTTTTAAAAGTTTTTAATGTGGAAACAGACCCCTCTCCAAACCTCTCCCCTACCAGGGGAGAGGCTTTAAAAACCCCATTCCCTTGTAGGGAAGGGGGGAAGGGGGGTTAGGTTTTTGGAGATTCTGGGTTTCATATAATACTTTTCAAACAACCTCTAAGGTGTAGTGAAGCGTTGACAAAAAAGATGTATCATAAATCATGAGGAGAAAAATGATACCTTAACCAATATTACAAATGGAACCATTCACAACTGTTGCTATTGCTCTTGCTACCATACTCGCTACCAAAGCCACAGAAAAAATTGGCGAAAACATCGGAGACGCTTTAACTCACAAAACTCAGCAGTTTTCGGAATGGTTGAAACAGCGACTACCTGGAACTTTCGCTTGACTGGACTCGTCCGACGGGAAACGGACAAAGTTAACTCCCACTAAAGATATACCCTATCGTGGTTCTGTTCATTTTGTCGGACGAGAAACAGAACTGACAACTATCCATGAAGATTTGCGACGGGGAAATTATGTAGCAATAACCGGAATGGGTGGTTTGGGTAAAACTGAATTAGTTACTCAATACGCGAAAGAATATCAAGATCATTATGATGGCATAATTTGGTTTAATGCTAGACAACGTATTCTCGCAGCAGAAGTATTTGAGCTTTTTACATTAAAATTCGGTCTGGAAATTCCCCAAACTCAGGGAGAAAAGCTGCTAACTCTCCAACAACAGGTAGATTGGTGTTGGTTACAATATCCAGAAACACAAAAACCTGTTTTAATTGTCGTTGATGATTTAACTGATTTAACACAGTTACAAGATGTTGTTCCCCCAGAAACACGCTTTCGGGTTTTGATAACCACTCGACAACAACATTTAGACCCTAATTATATTCAAGAACTACCTTTAGAGGTTCTATTACCACCAATAGCATTAGAACTTTTACAAAAGCAATTGGGAAAAAATCATCAGCGAGTTGTCAATGAACCAGAAACTGCTACAGAAATATGTGAGTTTTTGGGAAATTTACCTTTGGGGATAATTTTAGTCGGAAGTTATTTAACAACAGATTTGGGACTTTCTCTAACTCAAATGTTAGAGGTTGTTTGAAAACTTTTTCGTGTGGGATCTGACACCCGCAGATCCCCCTAAATCCCCCTTGAAAAGGGGGACTTTGAGGAATTTAGCCCCCCTTTGTAAGGGGGGTTGGGGGGATCTCGATTAATTCTGATACTTTTCAAACATCCTCTTAGAACGGTTGCAAAAACGTAAGTTAGCGGAAACAGCTTTACAAAAAAGAGAAACTATCAATCAAACTCAATTGGGAATTAAAGCCGCTTTTAATTTAACTTGGGAAACACTGGATACTCAAACTCAATATCTGGGAGCATTTTTAAGTTTATTTTCTCCTCAGTTTATTCTTTGGGATTTGGTAGTTGAGGTAATTGAGTTTGAAGTAGAGAATAAGGAAAAACAACTAATTTGGACAAAGGAAGAATTAACTACCTCTAAAAAAAGACTTTATCAAGTTAACTTTTTACAAACAGGACAAGAATCACCAGAAGCTTATACAATTCATAATTTAGTGCGGTTGTTTTTGCAAGAACAGTTAGCAGAAGTTGGAGAAAAGCAGCTAATTCTCGAAAGAACTTTTATTACTTTTATGATATTCGTTGCTAGAATCCTTCCTCAATCACCCACTTCTCAAGATATTGAAAATTTCCAGTTAGTTGTTGTTCATTGGGAAGATTTAGGAAAACGGTTAATAGATGAAATTAACCAAGAAACAGCAGCAAAGAATAATTTACCAGTATCTATGGTTGCTGATGAAATCCTTTGGGTATTTGAAGGGTTAGGAAGATTTTATCAAGGACAAGGATTATATCAAGTAGCAGAATTTTGATGTCAGAAATTAGTAAAAGTTTGTCAAACTTTATTTACAGGCGATCATCCTGATTTTGCTTCTAGCTTGAACAATTTAGCAGTTCTTTACCGTAACCAAGGAAAATACAGTGAAGCAGAACCTCTCTACCTTGATGTTTTAGAAATGACAAAGCGGCTATTTACAGACGACCATCCTAATGTTGCTACTAGCTTAAACAATTTAGCATTTCTTTACGATAGCCAAGGAAAATACAGTAAAGCAGAACCTCTCTACCTTGATGCTTTAGAAATGAGAAAGCGGCTATTTACAGGCGACCATCCTGATGTTGCTACTAGCTTAAACAATTTAGCACTTCTTTACGATAGCCAAGGAAAATACAGTAAAGCAGAACCTCTCTACCTTGATGCTTTAGAAATGAGAAAGCGGCTATTTACAGGCGACCATCCTGATGTTGCTACTAGCTTGAACAATTTAGCAGGTCTTTACGATAGCCAAGGAAAATACAGTGAAGCTGAACCTCTTTACTTTGAAGCTTTAGCTATGTCTGAACGAGTGCAAGGAACTAATCACCCTAATACAATAATCTTTCGGAACAACTTGCAACTTTTACAACAGCAACTCATACCTCCTTCTTTTTATAAACGTTTGTTGAATAACCTATCAGTTGTGTTAACCTTACTATTGCATCGTCTACAACTACTAATCAAACGTATTATTATCTTTTCCTGGCGTTTGTTCCGACGTTAACAACAGCTTACCCAACTTTAATAAAGTATTACTATGCAGTTTTATTGTATTGCATTACAAAGATAAATTTTTATTTAACAGTTAAATTAGATTAATTTGCAATCTTGCTGCATTATATTACAGAATTAAAATTTTATTTTGCAGTTTTATTGTATTGTATTAAACTAATAACGTAAGTTGCTAGTTAGACACATTGTCAGAATCAGGATGTTCAGGATTAAAGGATGAACAGGATTAAAAGATGAATTTTATTATCAATTACCTATTACCAATTATCCATTACCAGCCTTAACTAAATAACTAGCAACTTGAGTTAATAAAATTATTGCTGCTGTAACCAACCTTCCAAATCTGCTACAGTTACAAAATCCAACAGCACATCACATAAATCTTCAATCTGTACTAATGATAACCGCTGTACCTGCGACAACAACTCATCAGGAATATTACCCAAACGCCGTTTTAAAAAACGTAATGTGATTATTTTTTCTCCCTCTTCCTTGGCTTCCTGTATCGCTCTTGGCTCTTCTAAATCTAATCCCAACATAGTTATAATCTCCTTGCGACTAAATTTTTTAAACTTGTAAACAATAATCGTCGTGATTAAATCTATTATCGCTGCTTCCGACTGTTTCCGCGCCTCAGCTAACAAAAACTTTGCTGCTTCTATTGCTTCAGTATCTTCCTTAATCGTCAGCAACATTAAACCTAATCCCAACGGTTGCTGCTGTACATCCCCCAATTCATCTAAATATACCCGACGAACTTGATCACCTGCTAATAAAGACCGATGAATCTTTAAATTTGATGGTTCTAAACTCCGCGAACCAAAAATTATCACACCATACCAATCATCATAACGAATAGAATGGCGATGGAGAAACAGGGATAATTCTGAAAAGAAGCGAAAATATAAATTTTCATCTTTTTGAAACTGCACTTCTGCAAAAAACACCACTGGAGAAACTGCATTAGCTGGAGGTAGAAACACCCCATCAATTCGGAAAGCCGTTTCTTTTACTTCCACCGATTCAAACTGATAACTATCGGCTTCTGCTGGTGGTTCATCTACTAATTCAAACAACAAACTAGGAAATTGTTTGAACAATTTATAAAAAATCGAATCCCGTCGCATTATTAATGAAAATTCTACTGTATAACAATTATATAGCATTTCCTAGTCTAATGAAGTACAAAATTATCTGCGTTTATCTGCGTCCATCTGCGTTTGATTATTAACTCTTGTACCTCACTTGAATGGGAATTGCTATATTTGATTTGTAAACACTATGACTGGATAGATTAAAATGTTTAATTGTAATCAAAAACTTATGCTTCTACTCCTCCCCTTATGGAAAAGAATATTAATTTAATTTTCGTAAGTTGGGTTGAATGAAGTGAAACCCAATATTGGCAGTAGGATAGTAAGATTTGTTGGGTTTCCTTGCGTCAACCCAACCTACAATAAATGTTGTTTTACATAAAGGGAACGGTAGAGCCAATTTTTCTAGTAAAATTCAGCACAAATTACTCTCTATTTAGGAGAAAGTACCTGACGCTACATTTTTTTTCATAAGTTTTTGTTGTTAATCTAAAGTTAGTTAATCAAAAATCTACTTAAAAAAGGAACTTGTAAATGATTATCGTCATGAAAGTTGGTTCCCCACAGGAAGAAATAAATCGGATTACCACAGAATTATCAGGCTGGGGACTAACACCAGAAAAAATTATTGGTCAACATAAAGTAGTCATTGCTTTAGTTGGGGAAACTGCGGATTTAGACCCGCCCCGCATTCAAGAATTGAGTCAATGGATTGAGCAAGTATTACGAGTGGAAGTACCCTACAAACGAGCCAGTCGCCAATTCCGTCATGGAGAAGCTTCTGAAGTGGTGGTGAATAGTCCTCAAGGTGATGTGGTGTTTGGTGAACATCATCCTTTGGTAGTTGTCGCTGGACCCTGTTCTGTGGAAAATGAAGAAATGATTGTAGAAACAGCACTGCGGGTAAAGGCGGCAGGAGCTAAGTTTTTACGCGGTGGGGCATATAAACCTCGTACTTCACCTTATGCTTTTCAAGGTCATGGTGAAAGTGCTTTGGAATTGTTAGCTACAGCCCGAAAGGTCAGCGGACTGGGGATTATTACAGAAGTAATGGATACGGAAGACTTGGAGAAAATTGGCGAAGTTGCTGATGTGATTCAGGTGGGGGCGAGAAATATGCAGAATTTTGCCATGCTCAAGAAGGTAGGAGCGCAACCGAAACCAGTGCTGTTAAAACGGGGTATGGCGGCAACTATTGAAGATTGGTTAATGGCGGCTGAGTATATTTTAGCGGCGGGTAATCCCAATGTGATTTTGTGTGAACGGGGAATTAGAACTTTTGACCGTCAGTATACTCGCAATACCCTAGATTTATCGGTTGTGCCAGTTTTGCGAAAATTGACCCATTTACCGATTATGATTGATCCTAGTCATGGTGTGGGTTGGTCTGAGTTTGTTCCTGCTATGGCGAAGGCAGCGATCGCTGCGGGTACAGATTCGCTAATGATAGAAGTACATCCCAACCCAGCTAAAGCCTTATCGGATGGACCCCAATCTTTAACCCCAGACCTGTTTGATAAATTAATGTCAGAATTATCCGTAATTGGTCACCTCATGGGACGGTGGCCAAATTAACGCCCCCATTCGCTTTTTAATATCCAATCCAAGACAATTCAGGGCGCAGACCCTGCGCCCCTACAGTAGGATATCACTATTTTCTAGAACTGTTTCATCTAGGCTTTCTTTAACCCTACGGATTGGTAAATTAGCAATTAAAGCCGTTGTCCGTTGGCTGCTTTCTAGGGAAAACTCCAAACCATCTGTTTCTATTTCGACATAGCGACAAACGATTTCCAGGATTTCCTGACGCATTTTTTCTAAAGTTTGGGGGTCTAAGTCCGCACGGTCATGGGATATTACCACTTGCAGACGACGTTTAACATCATCGCGGCTGTTATCGGGACTACGAGCAAAAAATTTTTCTAAAATTTCAAGAATCATTGCGGGTATGTGTAAGGCAGAAACACTGGCAAATAAATTAAACAATTTTTGACCACAACATCTTTCTCAACCGAGAGAAGATGCTTTTACTAGATGAGTCAAGCTCCAGAAATTCGACAGTTTCCCCTTCCAATCTCCGAGCAATATTCTCAAAAGCGGTGGCAGCTAAAGAGGGAGTGTCTGATAATACTAAAGGTTCGCCCCGATTGGTAGAGACAATCACCCGCTCATCGTCGGGGATGACTCCAATTATGGGAATGGCGAGAAGTTCCTGAACGTCCTGTACAGACATCATATCATTTGCCTCTACCATTGCTGGTCTAATTCTATTAACTATTAAGTTAATCTTTTTGACACCTTGGGCTTCGAGTAATCCTACTACCCGGTCAGCATCACGGACAGCGGAAATTTCGGGAGTGGTGACAATCAGGGCTTCTTTGGCTGGTGCAGTCGCATTTTTAAACCCCATTTCAATTCCTGCGGGGCAGTCAATCATTACATATTCGTACTTTTGTGCTAGGGCATTTACCAGTAACTTCATTTGGTCAGGTGTGACGGATTCTTTATTGCGATGTTGGGTAGCTGGGAGGAGTACCAAATTAGGTTGTCGTTTATCTTTAACCAAAGCTTGTTCTAGACGACACTCCCTAGCCAAAACTTCCACCGCTGTATAAACAATCCGATTTTCTAGTCCTAGAAGTAAATCTAAATTTCTCAGTCCAAAATCTGCATCAATTAAGGCTACTTGTTTGCCTATTTTGGCTAAAGCCATCCCTAAATTAGCTGAAACTGTGGTTTTACCCACTCCCCCCTTACCGGAGGTAATGACAATAATGCGGGTCATGATAATGCTTTATGAGAGTTCAGGGAACAACAATAAAATATTTAAAGCTATTGATTGATTCTAATTTAGTAACCTAACAGAAATTAATTACATATCCAGTATATTGCAGGTAAATGGGGTACAAATATTAATGTTCAAACTTTGCACCGCAGGGGTTTTACTGCTGACTGTTGAAAGCTGCTGTATATTCTTTACTAAGTAAGAATTTTAGATCAGATTTTGTGTAACTAATTGCGTTCGACTACTTAATTGACTGCGGGAAAAATCAGCGGCTTTAACAATGCGAATTCCTTCAGATGTAATATGTGCAACTTCAGGAAAGAAGCTGGTGAGGGTTTTTTCTGGTGATCTAGCGACAGCATCAGCAATTCGCAATTGGGTTGGTTCCATTTGCAAGGCCATGATCAGAGATTCCCGATTCCCACCGGCACCAGCATGGGCAACTCCCCGCAATCTTCCCCAAATGAGAATATCCCCATCGGCAATGACGATACCACTAGGATTGATATCTCCTAAGATAACTACCGTACCGGGATGACGAATTTCTACACCTGATCTGACTGTCATTTGCAGATAGAGGGCATCTGCTAGGGCGCTGGGAGTCGGTTGAATATCGGAAGTGAGGGATGTGTGGAGTTGGGTTTGTTCTACGGAATAACCCAGGGTACAGGCAGCGATCGCTGTTTGTCTCCGACTGGTAGCTACGGATTTTAGTTGAATTTGGTATGTATTTAAAGTTTCTGCCAAATCTTGCAATTGTCTATTATCTAACAATCTATCTTTTGCTACTAGATGCAGGGATGTATTTGGTTTCCGTAAGCGATCGCCTGCATTGAGACGCTGTTTCATTTGTTGCCAAATTTCCCACCAACTGAATTCTGATGGTGATACTTGAGATTCCGTGGGCAAAATCAATAATAGTCGCTCTCCTTCAGTTTTTAACTGAACTTGAATATTATGATCTACCTTTTGTCCTAGTAATTCTAAATCAGCACTTGGTAAATCAGATAAAATCGAACCAGATTCCCCCCCATTAGGCATATTAGATTCTGGATTTTCAGCAGCAGAATTACCTTTTAAAAAGGCAATTACTGAATTTAACTCTGAATTAGGGATAACAGGATCAGATTCTACTTTATGATCAGCAAAATCTGGATTGATCTCGCCAGAGTTAGAATTATTTACCTCTTGATCAACTTGATGAAAAACTGATTCTGATTTAGAAAGTTCAGCCTTTATTTCCTCAGATTTAGCAGAATTACCAGCATCTACATTATTTTCGACAGAATGAGAATTATTTACCTCTTGATCAATCTGATGAGAAATAGATTCTGAATTAGGAAATTCAGCCTTTATTTCCTCAGATTTAGCAGAATCAGAATTCATGCAGCACTAGCCAAAATACACTAAAATTTGAGATTTTCATAAAAGATTGAGAATGGGTAATTGGTAATTGGTAAGACTCTTGCCTCTTGCCTCTTGCCTCTTGCCTATTCCCTATTCCCTATTCCCTATTCCCTATCAATCTTTGATAAACCGTTCCCAAAGCATCAGCATTGCCGACATTACCGGGAAACAATACAACTGGCAAATTAGGAAACAGGGGATGATCAGATGGTGTAATTACCATTGAACAGCCTGCTAAAATTTGACCAAGTAATCGGGCTGAAGTTAAAGCCAGTCCCGTACTGAGAACATCATTAGAAGTAATACCCCCCTTACTGATGAGAAATCCTAGATCAGATGGTAAACCCTGGACAATATCCATAAGTAAAGCGGAAACTGTACTGCCAAAATCTAACCTAGTTTTGACATCTTTAAAAGCCAATTCCTGCCGACTAGTATAAACTACTGGTGTTTTACCAGCATTATGTACTACTTTGACATTTTCGAGAATCTCGGTTAGCAGTTTAGCAGATTCATTTACCCCATTTTCAAGTAATCTACCCACATTAACTTCTATGCCTACCGTTCCCTCAACTTGTAATAATGATTCTAACTGTTGAGTTGTCTTTTTAACGTGAGAACCCACAATAATTGCACCAGGTTTACCATCGCGCACATATTTTGCCATACTTTCAGCAGCAATGGGTTGGGGTGGTAAGGCAGCCAAAGCTGTTAAAATACTCGCAGCAGAACGGAATAAAAACCGTTTTCCCCGACTTGCGGCTGTTAATACATCTACCGCAAAGATATTAAGATCATCTTGATGTTCTCCGTCTACGACACCACAGTGATTATTCTCAAGTTGTAACAAGCTTTCTAAACTACCAGCACGGATATCTGCGAGTAAAAATCTAGTAACAGTATCTTCTTTAATCCGTCCCTTGGTTTTTTCTTCCACATATTTAGGCAGATAGCTGTAATTATATCCAAAGACAGAATCACGAGCAAATTCTGTTTCATGTACGGGAGTGGGAACACCATCAATAATTAGATAGTGAATACTATCGCGGGTAATTCTTCCCCCTTCAAAAAATGCCGGCACAAGAAAATGAGCATCAAATGGACCGAGTTCTTCAGCAATAACATCAGTTTCTATAGGATAATGTCCGCGTAAGGTGGAGTCAGAACGACTAACTACGAGAAAATCCTCTATTTTTTCGGCTGCTAAGGCAAGTTTGAGGTTATGACAAACTTCTCTAGTTACAAATGCGGCTGCTTCTGGAGTCAGAGAACGAGTATTAGTTAAAATAAAGAAAATGGGAGCATCATCTTTTAATCCTAAACGTAAAGTTTCTACATCCCAACGCATCAATAATAAACAACTATGGACGGTTTGTGAACCAGTGGGATCATCATCAAGGACAATTATTTTAGGTTGGTTATTCATTTTAGGAAATTTAAACTAGACTTTCTGTAATTTTCACAAGTTCTGCTTGCACATCTAAGGCAATCTGTAATGATTGATTAAGAAGTTGAGCATATTCACTAGCTTGACTACTAACTGGTAAGGTTTGCAGATTAGCTAAATTATTTACCACTAAATCTTGGTTATTAGCAAGCAATTTTTTATTATCGCGCAAAATCCGTTCACTTTTTAAGGCGCGAAGTAAATCTTCTCTAATCAGTTATAGTGCAGATATTACCTGTTCTCTGTCGCTAATGCTACTTTGGGAGTTACCAGAATTAGTCAGTTGATCATGAATATCTATAGCTTGAACGACTTGATGATATTTTTCAACTTCGTCTAGTAGGATTGTCAAGATAAAAATGATGGGCTGTAGTGTGAGCGAGACGCTCACGCGGGCATCTTGCCCGCACTACCAAAAACTTGAACGACTTGATGATATTTTTCAACTTCGTCTAGTAGGATTGTCAAGATAAAAATGATGGGCTGTAGTGTGAGCGAGACGCTCACGCGGGCATCTTGCCCGCACTACCA
>NZ_VILA01000015.1:124944-140617 GCF_009712025.1 Dolichospermum sp. UHCC 0406 | reverse complement strand
TGAACGACTTGATGATATTTTTCAACTTCGTCTAGTAGTTTGTCAAGATAAAAATGATGGACTGTAGTGTGAGCGTCTCGCTCACGCGGGCATCTTGACCGCACTACCAAAAACCCGTCAAAATAAATTTGACAGACTACTAGTAGGATTGTCAGTGCGTGGGGACAGATTTTTTCCGCCAGAGCGATGTCTAGGACGGGCTATGCCAACGCCCCAAAACCAGCCAAATAATCAGGAGCAGTTTTAACCCCCAAAATAATTTTTGTAACAATTGCCACAATTTCTTAAATTTGCCCTGAAAATGAATTAATTAAGATAAATTTTTAATAAAACTTTAACTATCTATTGATGTAAATCTCAGCTACTAAGCCAAGAAAGTGCTATGGTGAAGAAGATAATTGGGCATTTACAAATGACACTCACCTAAGTGTTAAATACTCGTGTTGTTCTGTAAAAAAACTGATAAAATCGAACCGTATTTGTTAACCAACAAATACAATATCTGACTCATCATTAACAAAAAACCAAAAGATAGATGAAGTATCAAGGTTATTAGGATAAAAAAAACTAGAAAACATCAGAAAATTCTGATTGATAAACTGTCAAAAACACAACTATTTCAGCTAATATACATGAACCAATCTGTGAAACGTTACTCACCGCTCCAAGCTGCCCTGATTGGTGGAGCGATCGCCACAACTGCTACTATATCCGTATTTGGTCAAGCTTTGACACGCTCAGTTCATGCGGCTTTACAAGACAGTCCGAAAGCCTTAGTTGACCAAGTTTGGCAGTTGGTGAATCGTGAATATGTTGATGAAAAATTTAACCAACAAGATTGGCAAGCAATCAGACAAAGCCTATTAAGTAAAGACTATACTTCTAAAGACGAGGCTTATGTAGCAATCCGCGAAGCTTTACAGAAACTAGGTGATCCCTACACCCGGTTTATGAACCCCAAACAATATGAATCCTTGACTAGTCAAACATCTGGGGAAGTATCCGGGATTGGGATTCGGATGCAACTAAACGAAAAAACCAAACGCCTGACCGTTATTGAAGCGATAGAAAATTCTCCAGCCCTGAAAGCCGGACTCAAATCAGGTGATGAGATTATCGCAATTGATGGTAAATCTACCCTGAAAATGAGCGTGGAAGATGCCTCAAAGTTGATTCGTGGGCAGATAGGTACTTCTGTTAGTTTGGATTTAGAAAGAGCAAATAACAAATTTAAAGTTAAATTAACCAGGGTGACAATAGAAGTTCCCACAGTCCGATATACCCTCAAACAAGAAGCTGGTCGGAAAGTTGGGTATATTAGATTACAAGAGTTTAGCTCTCATGCCGCTGATCAAATGCGTGTAGCCATTCGCAAGTTGAACGACCAAAAAGTTGATTCCTACGTTTTAGATTTGCGAGGTAATCCTGGTGGTTTGTTAAATGCGAGTATAGAAATTGCCAGGATGTGGTTAGATGACGGTCATATCGTCAAAACCGTAGACCGCAAAGGATCGAGCGCTCAAACACAAGCTAATCGGACAGCCATTACCAAACTACCTTTAGCAATTTTAGTTGATGGTAATTCCGCCAGTGCTAGTGAAATCCTCACCGGCGCACTCAAGGATAATAAACGGGCTGTAGTTGTTGGTAGTCAAACCTTCGGTAAGGCTTTGGTACAGTCAGTCCATGAACTAGGAGACGGTTCAGGTTTAGCAGTGACTATTGCCCATTACTATACACCCAATGGTACAGATATCAATCATAAAGGGATTGCCCCCGATATCAAGCTAGACTTGACCCAAACTCAAGAACGCCAATTAGCTTCTAATCCGAATTTAATTGGTACAAATAGCGATCCCCAATATACCCGTGCCATTGCTGTTCTTTCTAATGGCAAATTAGCACAATCAGTGACAAATCAAAATCCTCAGTCTATTAGTGTCAATGCTCAAGACTTGAAGTTTTAGCATTTTGTGTAGGTTGGGTGAAGCGATAGCGCAACCCAACGCTCATGTTGGGTTATGGCTAACGCCTCCCGTCAGAGATACGTACCATTGCTGGGCGAAAGTAAACGTTCCACAACCCAACCTAGGAATCAAGAGTTAATACATAAATTTCCTATCTTCTTCTACTACCAAAACCGGAAGAACGGCGACTTGAAGAACGGCCACCACTACCAAAACTACTACCAGAATTGCGGCGAGTAGAGCTAGAATTACCAGAAGGTGTAAGGGTACTACCACCAAAACCAGAACCAGAAGCTCGTCCAGTTGTTGTAGTCCGGTTGGCGGTTCCTGAAGACGAATTTCTGATGTTTCCTGTAGTGCGGAAAGTGGTGCGATTTCTCACTGCTGCGGGTGGTTCATTGTAGCGAGAACGGTAACTAGAAACAGCCGAATCATAGCTAGAACCATAGCCACCATGACCATTCATGATCCCACCTGGCTGATAAACGGGGGGAACATAATATTGAGGTCTAAACAACATACTACCAATAGCTTGACCAGCGACGTTACCAACTAAAGCTCCTGCAAAAGGGGCCCAAAAGCTACTTTGTTGGCGCACAATCACAGTTTCCGGTTGTCCGGTTTGGGGATTGTTTCTGGTTTCGGTGACGTTGTGGACGTACTCAAGTTTGAAGTCCTCGGTCATGTATAAGACTGGCTGACTATTTTCTACTTTTAAGTAAGTTTTCTTACCTGCTTTGATTTCATCATCAGTCAATCGTGCCATTTGCAGCTTTTCTGTGGCAAAGCTGGGGGGATTGTTATTGAGTAAAAACAAGGTATACTCACCATTGGCATCATTGTATGTACCCTGTTGTACTTCATACTGACCATCATTTAACTTGGTGGGAGTAGCAGTTTGGCTAATATTCTTAGTTGGAGAATTAGCTTGGTTTCCTCCCCCGCAAGCGACAGTTGTTAAGCACAAAGTTAAGGCTAAACAAACAACTGTAAGTTTACGTAGTATACTGATAATCATTGTGTTCATGTTTGTTTTCGGGTACTAATTACAGACTAACGAATCATTTACAGTGGGATCAATTCTGGATAATATTCCAATAATTGATCACTGGAAAGTTCATCACCTAATTGGGCTGGAGAAAAATGCACTTGGATAGCGCGGAGTTTATGTTTGTAGTGTAGATTAATTACGGCTTTAAAGGCTGCTTTCAAAGCTGGGATGTTGGCTAAATCAGTTTCTAACTCGGTAATTTCCCCTTCAGCAGCGACTGTAATCATGACAACGATGTTACGGGTGACAGGAAGTGATAAGGGCTGATTTGAGGAAGTGGAATTAAAATCAAGATTAGCCCCATATCTTTGGGCTGAGTCTGTGAATAGTTCATTGACATAATCTCCTGCTTCCCCTTGATTCCAAAAGACATCACCTTCATTAGCAGCAGCAAACCAATATTCATCATATTGTAGGAAAGTTTGGCACAGTTGCACCAATTCTTCTCCTAAAATATCCAGATCACCGTCAGCATTAATCGCTGTTCTAGCACTACTGTTGAGGACACCTAAGATTGGCGCTACTTCTTCTCCGTTTAAATGCAAGAACAAACGACAGACAATATAGCGAGTTTTTCCCATCATGCGATTAAACATTTTTTGTCTCCTGTAATTTCAGTAGATGTTGTTCACAACTGGATACTTACCTTTTTAATTTTAGTAGTCAGGAGTTAGTGGAGTATTGTTGTCTCAACTCCTTTTTGATTTTCTATATCTATAGGTGGACGCACACACAGATACATCAAAGCTCCAAACACAGGAATGATCGCAAATAACCAAAATAACTGATTATTTTGCCAACCTCGTCTTGTCATATCATCTCCTAACAACGTGGGAAATAATAGACTCAAGATGATAAAATCCAAACTCATGACGTGAATAAATCGGCTGGTTTCCCACTGTTGTCGAAAATTATCCCAGTCTCCCTGTAAACTATAGGTAAATAAAACCGCCGCACCTAAAGTTAATAAAATTCCAAAAATGCGAGAATCTAGTAATTTGAGAAATAATTTTTTTTTCCCTACAAACTTTTGATTGGGTTCTCTTAAAGCTAAATATGGTAAAAGCCCAAAAGCCCCAATAGCAAAAGCAGCACTAGCAAATGGCCAAGCAGGTATTTTTTGACCTCTACCATCAAAAAATACCACTGCACTATATATAAAAGGCCAAATTCCCATGATATTAAATAAACATATAATCAGCGGATTAATCCCTTGCCAATTTCCTGTAGAGAGATTTTTTATCAACTCAAAAGTATCCGGTTGTTCAGGAGGAGCAAAGAAAAAGGCATAGGAAACAAATCCTAGCCATAGTAAGCCAAAAGTGATTTTTCTGATCATGAATTTATGGAAATTAACTAAAAGCTTCCGAGAGATAATTTGCTGCTGCTGCGACCACAGCGATCGCACTCTCATAGTCTAACCTAGTTGGACCTAAAACTCCCACACTTCCCACTGGCACAGAACCCCGACGATAAATAGCAGAAATCAAAGTACAGGTGCGAATAGGTTCAAGAGGATTTTCTGTCCCAATCCGCACCGTTACTTTAGACTTATTTGTATCATCCATTTCTGTTTTTTCACAAATTAAATGCCAAAGTTGGTCTTGTTCTTCTTCCAACAATTGCATAATTGTCTGTACCTGCTGTACTTGAGAAAACTCAGGTTGTCGTAAGACTTCTCCAATCCCCCGCACCATAATTTGTGTAGTCGTTGGTGCAAGAGCGCGATGAGTCAATTCTACCAAAGAACTTTTCAAAAATTCGCCATAAACTCGAAATTCTTGATCTAATTCACTCCAGTCAAGATAGCCTAATTCTAATAAACTCCTTCCTCGCAAATGACTATTCAAAAAGTTAGAAACTATCTGCAATTGATGATCAATTACCTCCGGTTCAGGTTTAGTTACTGATGATATTGAAAATAAATCCATCACCTTAGAATGGGTTTCATAACTATCTGTCACCACAATCAACATAATCTTCCCGGATTCAATTTGCACTAGTTGCAAATGTCGTAACTTTGCTGTCGTGGTTTGTGGCATAGTAATTAAAGTAATACAGCCGCTTAATGTTGCTAAAATTTGGGCTGCACCTTGTAATAGAGCCTCTAAACTCCAATCTTCCCAATGCAAATGTCTTTGTAATGCCGTTTCTACCTCTTTAGCTAAAGTTTCTGATGGTTTAATTAGTTGGTCAACATAAATCCGATAACCAGAATCAGAAGGAATTCTTCCCGCAGAAGTATGTGGTTGATAAAGTAACCCTGATTTTTCTAAAACACCCATCACATTGCGAATAGTAGCCGAGCTAATACCTAAATCAAATCCTTCAATTAAAGCTTTAGAGCCAACAGGCTCTGCTGTCGCAATGTAATGACGTATAGTCGCCCAAAGTATATTTTGTTGCCGATTAGTTAGATGGACTTGCATAGGTGATATTTTTACTGAAGGCAAACCTTAATCAAAATCTGAAAAAATGCGTGGTTTTTACCACCAAACCCCAAAAAAGTATTAATTATTAATTAATGCAAGATAGCAAATTATATACTTAATATTGTCCGCTTTATGTAAATTAAAAATTTGCAAGCAATATCAAAGGTTGTAGCTTTTTCCTTAGTCGTAATTTATATTTCTGTCACCGAAACTAGGTTGTTTCAGTGTCTAACTTACATAAATCTCTATGTTTTTCTGGATCATCTCATGACATCCTCAAATAAACTGTAATTTTAGCTACAGAATATTAGATGCTACTGCGTAAGTTGGGTAGCTATAGTCGGAAAAATCCTCTTGATCAAGCTTTTCGAGGGTTGGTTAAGGTGGTGCGAACCATGCTTTTGCTGCTATTCTCCAGCGGCGATAGTACATATTCACTATATTGAATCTGCATTGGTTTTTCTCTCGGTTTTTGATGATGAACAAATGCGCGAAGATTACGGGTGGTAAATCATGACTTCACAACAAGCCCAAAGTGTTGCTCAAGAATTAGGTGATATTCTTCCCGAATGATGAGAAATTACAAGCAGAAATTCACCGATTGAATCGGAAAAGTTTTATTCTATTGGAACAGGTGAAAATGCTCCATGATTGGTTAGATGGTAAGCGACAATCACGGTAGTCTGGTAGGGTGCTAGGAGAGTCAAGAACGGGTAAAACTATGGGTTGTGATGCCTACAGACTCAGGCATAAACCTAAACAAGAAGCAGGAAAACCGCCAACTGTGCCTGTTGCTTATATCCAAATACCGCAAGAATGTAGTGCAAAGGAGTTATTTTCCGCAATTATTGAGCATTTGAAGTATCAAATGACTAAGGGAACGGTAGCAGAGATTAGAGATAGAACGCTGCGGGTTCTCAAAGGTTGTGGGGTGGAAATGCTCAAGCCAAATATTTGAAACTTCCAATTATAAATGATATAATATAACTGTGGGCGAACGTCGGCTTCATGCCGTGTGTTTGGGTAGCTTGTCTACTTAGACCTAGCCCACAAACCATTTTAGTTTATCTAGTAATAGCGGGTTGGAATCGGTGTACCACTCTCCATAGTTCTTATTTCGCCGATCATCTAAATCCATAATCATCCTGTATTTTTGAGCAAGTGGCATAAAATACTTATTTTCTTGGCGTTCATATAATCGTTGTAAAGCCCATAGGTAGTAATCAACAACCTGTAAGCCAGCATATTCCGATGGGTAGGCTGGTGTAATAATTGTTTGACTATCTGAGGATATTTTCCATTTAGTCTCAAAGTTCTTTTTAGCTTGATTAATTGCTTGTTGTAGTGCTTCTTCCCGTGCGGTTTTACCACGTCTGGCAAAAACGATATGATTAACACTGGCTTTGTGTAAACGATCTTTAAATAATCGTTTTACTAGATCATCATATATATCATCTTGATTTATTTTTTTGCTCAAAGCTTCATAGGTTTTTTTGGTTGCTTCGGCTAACTCTGCTTTGCATCTAATAGCTACAAATATTTTTACTTCAAAAGTTTGCATCAGTTTAAAAACTTCCATTCTGACATCTTGATGATCGTCTTTAGCATGGAAAGTAATTGCAGTTTTTTTGGCTGACGGTTGCATTGAGGGAATATCTTTAAATCGGGGATCATTACAAAGTTGTTTTCTGAGTTCTGCGAGTTCTAAAATTACTTTTTCTGGTTGAAAAACTTGGGCTACACCTACCATAAAAAATTTAGATGCTCCTGGTTGTCCTACTATAATTCTTCCTTTTCTGTCAAAAAATGTTAAGTCTCCAGCTTCGTCAACAAAATAATGATTAGTTTTTTCTTGTTCTATCATACGGTTTAGATAAGTTTGCTAAAGTGATTTTTAGATAATTTTAACAAAGGTTGTAGAAAATAAAACTTTCAGTTGAGTCAAGTTTTTTCATTCTCTTTATATAAAGTTGGATAGGTAGGTTTATCAGAATGGATGAATTATTAATATTCACCAATCATTAAGATTGTATTGCTGATTTAGTTTGGGATCTAATAAATCTAATTTCTCGACCTTAATAACAGGTTGAGAGCGATTAACTTTTGTTTTATCATCTCTCCATGTTTCAAAACCCAAAGTACCTTGAACAGCAATTAGACTATCTTCACGTAAGTTTTCTTCTGCAATTTTGGCCATTTTATTCCACATTTCTAACTTAAATAAATCAGTACCTTTTTTAGTATGACGATCTACCGCTAAATATAAATTACATTTTATCTTGCCACTATCAAAATATTTAACATTTGGATCTGCATTTACTCTACCTACTAAAATGACAATATTGATTGATTTGGTTCTTGCTATATATCCAGGACAATAAATTTCGATATTTTTATTTTGATTATCTTTTTCCCATTTAGAATTACAATATTGACATTTAGGACAAACTAGACGCTTACAAGTATTACATATATTATAATTTTTACCTAGTTCTTCATTCCTAATGATATGAGGATATCCACATTTACCACAATAGGCTAAAATTCTTGTTTTCTCATTACTTCCTAATTTTGTTCCTTGTAATAATCCTTTACCTTGAAAATGGAATTTTACAAACTCATTTAATTTCAGATTTTCTCTGCGACTATATAAAATATTCAAAGTTTCACAAAAATTTATAATCGTCGGTGATTTTTTGGAAGAATTAGGATGTTGATCTTTAACAGGATCATATATTTTCAAAGGATGTGGATCTTCATCGAGATTTTGGTGAGTATATAAAATTTCTAAATATTTCAGAGGATCATAATCTTGATTATTACTATTGCTACCAATCATACTCAGAAAATGCTTGAGTATAGCTAAAAATATATGAGGTAATTTAATTCTTTGAGATTTAATATTAAGAATATTATCAATAAATTTGCATCTCCATTCAGATAATTCTTTTCTCCAGTCATTAGGTAATTTTCTTTTAGCAGCAAGAAATAAAGGTAAAGCATTATATTGTTTTTTAATTGAGTTAAATTCTTGATATGCTTCATATGATGGTATTTCCTCATTAGTTAAGTTTCTAAATTCTTCGATGATCTTTATTTGGTTAACATAAAAATCGTCATCATAATCAAATAACCAGTGAGGATAATAAGGCTTATCTCCTTCATTACTAATATTAATACTTCTTGCTAGACTTTCCCCTAAAAACAATTCTTTAAGTTCACTAATATCACGTTTATCAAAAGTTCCCAGTATTTTAATTTGCTCAGAATTGCAAATATCTTGATTTTGTTTTTCTTTTTCTATAGCTTGTAAAATATCATTTTTTGTGATGTTTTGATTTTGAGATTTTTTATCTCTAGCTAAATCATCTTTGATGTTGTCTTCTAATTCTATTTTTTCTTCCTCATTCAATTTATTCGCACAGTACCATATTATATGTATATATTTCTTGGATTTCTTGGATTGATAATCATTCTGATATAGAAGAGGGGAAAGAACTCCTATAATTTTAATATCTTGTTCACGATATTCCTTTAATTTTCTAACACAAAATGAGGAGTAAACCTTTGAATTTTGAGATGATCTAGCATTTTTAACATCTAAATATATAGGTTGTTTTTCTTTTGTGATTCTAATATCATATTTTTTCCAATCTCCACCATCATGATTTTCAACTTGTTTAATCGAAATATCTTCTACATCATATCCAATAGATTCATAGTATTTTGCTACTAACTTTTCAGCACCACGAGCAGCAACCATTTTTACAAATTCATCATCATTATTTTCATCCATCCATTTTTTAATCAATTCTTTTTCATCTTCATTTAAAGAATATAATTCTTGCCAATTACCACATATTTTATGTTCGTCAGGATAACCAGATTCTGCAAATCGTTTAACTATATCAAAGAATCTTTGATATCTTTCCTCTATCTTTTTCAGCTTATGTTCTTTTGGTGCAACTCCCCATAAATATCCTTTATATTCTAAGTTTGCTGATAGATATTCAATCTTATTCCAATAATCATCAATTAATTTTTCACCATTTTTATTCATTTTATCTATTAATTCTTGTAGAATTTCATCTTGTAATTTTTTATCCAAGTCATTAATATATTGATTAACTAACTGAGGATATTCTGGTAAATTTGTTAAACAGGATCTCAAATCCGCATATTTAATAGAGATAGAAGGAATTTTTTGAGCTAATTGTTTTTTAAGTTTAAAATTAATTGCGTCTAAGTCTGTTAAGAATGTTTTTCTTTCACTAATTTTTGATTCTATTTCCTCTAATGAGAGAATATTGAGGTTGATGTGGGCAATCAGACTTTTTATGAAAATAGTAGGATCATTACTGGTTATGTAGTTACATATAGTATTTTCATCTTCTATTTTATCAATTAATATTGCTTCATATCTATTATTCTTAGTTCTTACTCCAAATGAAACAATATCATGTAACTTTAACTGAGAATGATAATTGTTTCTAAAAAGACGTGGAGAAACATCTTTACATTTTATTTCAATATAAATAATAGAATTTTCAATAATTGTATTAACTGTTCCAATATACTTGTATAATCTTACATTAATAGCTTTTGATTTACCATTTCCCTGAGTAATTAACTCAAATTGAACAGAAATATCTTCTCCATTTTTTTTATCTTGTTTTAGATAATCTAAAAACTTTGGGTCAATAATATTTTCCTCATCAAAACGATAACCTTGCTGATATTTCTCATACTTGGACATTTTTGAGAAACTGTCTATATCTTCAGGTCTGACAATAAAGCCATAATTTTTACCATGACTACCGAACCAATGAATAAAACTTGTATATATCTGCTTAGTTTCCATATTAATTAGTAGGTTTATTGTAATAGTAAGTACCTTATTAGTTTACCAAGAAGTGTATAAGATGCAGATAATAAACAAAAAATTTTACTGAATCATACATTTGTACACAAAATATTAAGTTGATTAATTATGGCTATTTATTGTACCTATCACATTTTTAACTTAACCTCCAGCCATTGATAAATAACATCTAACCACACAGGAATTACAGCTTTACCTTCATCCAAAGATGCGATAGCGAAGCGCGACCTAGGAATCGCTCTTTCCCTGTCAAATTCTACCAAAGAAAGCGAATCATCCTGTGATCACAACAACATAAACCGCCTCCCCTGACCCGAAATAAACAACTCCGGTTCTTGTTCCTTAGGTGTTTTGTGAGTTTCACAAGCAATATCAAAACTTATCCCCGTAGACAGCCAATATACCAAAGCAGCCAGTCCCACCAAATTAGACCTGGAGTAATAAATACTGCGTCTTCCGTATCACTAATTACAGGCAAGACGGACACCAACTTGTCAACGCGGTCAAATAATCTGACAAGTGACATTATAAAAAATGAGCGCGGAGGGATTCGAACCCCCGACCTACAGGACCGGAACCTGTTGCTCTATCCACTGAGCCACGCGCCCTTATACATTTGATAGTATAACATACTTTTTGAATTTAAACAGCATTTAATTATAAGTAATTTGCTGGGTCAACAGGTGTACCATCGCGGCGGACTTTAAAATGGAGATGGAGACCCGTGGAGAAGCCTGTAGAACCGACGGCAGCGATCGCTTGTCCTTTTTGTACAGTTTGTCCTTCACTGATATATAATTCGCTACCACAATCTAATTTTTTGCAAAAATACCCTTAATACCCTTTTCAACTAGTTACATTTAGCCCAAAAAGTGGAAACATAAACAGTATTATGCCTGACATGGAGGGACGATAAGACCACTTGTGGCGGGTTCTGGCGAAGTGTCAAGTGTTTCCCCGCACCTTCAAGTCGGTGAGTATGTCAACTTTGGCAAAATTTAATTGGAAGACCCTTAGAGGGTGTATAAAAGGCGCGGCTGATTTTCTGTTTTCACATTTACAGACTCAGCAACGCCAATTTTTTGGATATTCAACACCCAATACTTAATACTTATACGGCTTCCGTATTTTTTTCTCCTGTCCGAATGCGGACAATTTGTTCAACAGAGGAGATGAAAATTTTACCATCACCGATTTCACCAGTCCGGGCTGCGGAGATAATCTTATCTACAACCATATCAACTTGGGCATCTTCAACAACGATTTCCACTTTCAGTTTTTGGAGAAACTCTACCGTGTATTCCGAACCCCGATAGCGTTCAGTTTGCCCTTTTTGCCGTCCAAAACCCCGAACTTCAGAAACTGTCATCCCGACAATACCCGCATTAACTAGGGCAATTTTCACTTCATCTAGTTTAAATGGACGGATAATGGCTTCTACTTTTTTCATTTTTTTGATTCCTGACTTCTAATAACGTCGTTTATATATCTAAGCAGATTCGTTGTCTCAGGCTGTAAATATAGTCATAGTTATTTAATTTTAGCCTGATGTATGGGATTACAAGGTTTTTTGATCATTGTCCACAATTATGGACTATTTTCTTGCAAAAGCGCTCTCCAATCAGCGATCGCCTGTTCTGTCCACAGCCAATTTTGTGATAACCTCTCAATGGTAAAGTCTGCGGGCGCATTTTGAATCACCATTTGCCGAAGTTTAATCGCTTCCCGTAAATATTGCTGGCGTTTATCAGCGGGTTGACTGTTAGCAGATTTATATAAACCCAAAGCCAATCCAGCATAAGCCGTCAAAGCCTCCGGTTCTCCAGCTATTTGGGGATATTTCATTGGATCAGAACTTTTATTCCGTTGGGGCTTTAATGCCAAACTCAGGGATTTGAACCAAGCATCATTAGCATAATTGAGATTATTCTCCGCATAATAGGCACATCCTAAAGAATTATTATACAAAAGAGAATCTGGCTGCTTTTCTACAGCCCTAGCCCAATAACGACGAGCATCATCAATACTATATTTATTATTTTTAGTTTGGACTGACTGCCAAGCTAAACGCCCCCGGAAAAAATTCACAGCTGGATTTTCAGCATCCTGAGTAGGAATCAAATTTAAAGCTGTTTCCGCAGCCGTCAAAGCACCACGATTCAGTAATTCATTAACAGCATCTAACCCAGCCGTTAAATGACCTTGACTCAACTGAGCCGTCGCCGTTGCCGTGACAATTCCCGTAGCTGAATTAGCTAAATTAATCCGTGGATACTGATTACTTGTGAGATTTTGTCCAGGAATCGGCGGCACATCAGCAGACTTGCGCACTTGTCGTTGATGCCACCACCAACCAATACCAACAATGACAGTAATTGCACTTGCTCCCACCAAACCATACACTAACAATGGTGATTTTGTTCGGTGAAAACGATTACCCTTTGGAGGGACAGGTGACGGTGATAACTGAGGATTTACCTCACGCTTCTCAAGATTCAAGGGAGTTGGGGTAATC
This sequence comes from Dolichospermum sp. UHCC 0406, assembly GCF_009712025.1. Classification (NCBI taxonomy): domain Bacteria; kingdom Bacillati; phylum Cyanobacteriota; class Cyanophyceae; order Nostocales; family Aphanizomenonaceae; genus Dolichospermum; species Dolichospermum sp. UHCC 0406. The sequence continues at coordinate 127,770 of NZ_VILA01000015.1, read as the reverse complement.
TGAGTTGGGACATTTTCCCAATCTAAATTTTGTTTCGGTTGGGCAACCTGCATTTCCGACAAATAATGATGATTCTCCGCGATTAATTCCGTCTTCATACTTGGTTCTTCTGTTTTAGCAACCGGATTGCCAAGCTGACGAAACAAATCAGAAACTATTGCCAAATCCTCATTATAAGTGGGATCATCATACTCAATTTCATCGCCCAGATCACCCCAAGTATTCTCCCCTAGCCAGTCTACCTCCGTCGTCTCCTCTCCAAAATTAGGATTGAGAATATCATCAATAGCTAAAGGAATTTCTGGGTTAGTTCCCATATCAGCATAATTATAACTATTTGGCTGCTTGATGGGCTGATATTGGTTCAGTAACTCCGATAGCCCCCGTGGCGTAGCCATAACTTCTGGTGTCAAACAGCCATCAAATTCTCGCTGGAGATACAAAATTGGTAAAGCCCAGTACATCTGCTGAGAACCATAGGCAGAAATTAAGCCTTGACGAACCCGACTTACACATAAATCTACAGCATAGCCCTGACTCAAATTGCGGTAAAACAATTGTGTCAGCGTCAGTGCTACCTCATCAGGTATGCGTTCTGACATCGCCAAAATACTTCTAATTCCCCGTTTTACCAAGCTTTCAGTTAAATTCCGTTCTGCTGAGTCTGACTCCGTCTCTGACCTAGCCCGATATGCCCCCAAACAGGAGTTAAACACTGCCATTTGAATATTATTATTAACCAGTAGCCCAGCTAAATCATCTCCGCTGAGAGTTTCTGTTAAGCCAGTTTTTTTACTCACTAAATAAATTTGCCCACCATTGCCCCCCAAGTTGCTATGACCAGAATAGTGGAGAATATGGTAATGTCCCTGTTCTAAAGCTTGGGTGAGTTCTTCCCTCCCCGGCCCGTCAAGAACGGTCAATTCAATTTCTGGAAGATGATGATTACCATCCGCCACTCTTAATGCTGGGCGGTGCAATTCTGCCTTGAGATTAATAGCTTCTTGTTTGAGCAAATCTAGCCGCGCTAAATCGGTAGGTGAAGAAATCACCATTAGCACTCTTATCCCCCGTACTTCCGGCGACGTGGGCAGATTATGAGTCAGTAACCGTGAGCCTGGGGCGATGCCACTTTGGTAACGGGCAAAGGTGATATAAGGACCCGTAGCCAATGGGCGATCGCCTGCGTGCATCACTTCCCACGGTAACCGCGCCAATCTCGTATCCTTCAATCCCAATCTTAGCCGCAGCACCTGTTGGTGATTTTGGGCTATACCTTGGGCAGTAATCCAACTATCCCTGAGTGTTCCTTGAAACAGCGCATTATATAACTCCTGACCCAAGGACACCAAGTTAACAGAGTTTCTGGCTACCATATTCCCCTGCAACATTAACTGCAAAGGATCATCCATCAAATCGCCTGCGGCCGCCAACCACTCAGCCACAGGCCAATGCACCAGTTCTTCTGCCACCGGTACCCCAGGTGCAACTTGTTCCGTTCGCACCAGATAGTCATTTTGCCCCACCTGCGTTGCGGAAATGTGAAATTCCTGGGTCACAATTTCTGCTCCATAAAACCTATACAATGCACGTAAAATCGCTGAAAACTTCTTTACTCTTGCCTCTTGCCTCTTGTCTCTTACTTAGTGCTATAACGACAATTTTCAACGCCAACCTACTTATCAGCCACATTTAAATCTCCACCCATTGTGATTATATGCCTTAAACATTAACTGTTCTGGCATCGGTAGACATGATCTTGTTCACCCGACACTAGGAAATATAGAACAATTAGCAGTATTGTTTTTGAGAATCATGCCACAAGTGGCTAATCCTGCCAATACTCTAGATGTTTTTTGCCATTCTAAAGTTTCAAAGATGCCTTCCTATTGATCTTAATCTACTTTTTCACAAGGGTTTTGTGTCTGTTGGCTGCAACCACTTTATCCGGATTGATTGATCCCCGTCGAGAACTGTTTATTGGTAGATGCACCTTGATCTTCAATTCCCCTAGTTTGGCTAAAACTCACTGGGGGTTTTCTTTTTTCATAAGACCTGGTGATAAGTGGGAAACGAGCGTGTCTTTAGACCTGAGAGGGAAACGACACGGGCAGTTCGACAAGTGTTACAGTGAGCTTGTCGAACTGCTCACTGACCACGGTTTTAACCGCTGTGGTTTTTGGTGTATCTTGACAGCCTCCATATTTTTCGCTAGGATAATCGCATTCTTGTGAAAAAGTAAGCACAATGCTTTAAGCGGAGTGTCTAGTGGCTGTTTGGCACAGCCTTTACGAGTGAAAATCTCTGAAGAATCTCAGCGGCTTGGCTCCCTGAGATTGTCAATTTGGCAAATAAAAAACGCTCTTGTTTGTCAAGAGCGTTTATAAGCATTGATAGATAAACTATTAAGTAGATTAAGTAGATAAAATCCTAACAACTAACTCCCCTACCCAACTACCAGCCACAGGATTTTTTTCGGTATGTGACAAGCTGCAATCTTTGGGTAATTTTTTCCGGAGCATAAGTTAAAAACAATGAACAATTAACAAGTAGATGCACCCTGATAACTAACTTCCCTTAGCTGGCTAACACCACTGAGGGTTTTTTTGTCTGTAGGTTAGCACAAAATAATTATTGCCACTCACCCATTTTTTCCGGAGCATTACATAGAACTCTAGAACAATTAACAAGTAGATGCACCCTGATAACTAACTTCCCTTAGCTGGCTAACACCACTGAGGGTTTTTTTGTCTGTAGGTTAGCACAAAATAATTATTGCTACCCACCCATTTTTCCCGGAGCATTACATAGAACTCTAGAACAATT
>NZ_VILA01000015.1:81511-124923 GCF_009712025.1 Dolichospermum sp. UHCC 0406 | reverse complement strand
CCTTAGCTGGCTAACACCACTGAGGGTTTTTTTGTCCGTGGTTAGCACAAAATAATTATTGCTACCCAGCCATTTTTTCCGGAGCATTACATAGAACTCTAGAACAATTAACAAGTAGATGCACCCTGATAACTAAACTCCCCTAGCTGGCTAACTTCCACTGGGGGTTTTTTCTTTTCTCCCAGGTGTCAAAAACATCTGGGTACTTGAATCGCGAACTCAAAACAAATTTGTTAAAAATAAATTTATCCGGAGGATCGTTATGCACTTGAGAACATTTAATTGGTAGATGCACCCTGATAACTAAACTCCCCTAGCTGGCTAACTTCCACTGGGGGTTTTTTCTCAAAAACGGAATCTCAACCTACCCTATCATCAAAACCAGCCTCTGGCAATATCCTTGCTCAACAAGTTTTTGGTTACTTTGTCCAGTTGCACCCACAGACTGCAATATTAACTTGCACAATAGCGAACTTTACTGTTGATCGTGCAGTTTCACTACAAGATATAGCTCGTGATTGCCTGAATACTAACCTTTGGGATGAGCTAACCTGACAAATTTCTCTGAATCACTTTCATTCTATTGTGATCCTTTGCTCTAACTCTAGAATGATCACTGTGATAGATAATAAGACGCTTAATTATTTCTTTATAACTACTGAAGTTAACAGATATTTTTGAGTCTGCTCCCATTTTATCACGAATCCTCAATTAAATTTAGATTTTTTGGTAAATTTTAGTTAACCTATTGGATAGGTAATAGGTAAAAATTTGACAAATTACCCATTACCAGCTTCAATTTTAGATAACTAACAACTTGCGTTATTTAGTCAATTGTAATTTGTTGCGGTCCATTGGCTTTGCCATTTTCTGCCTCTGTACTGAGGTTGCTGGAACTATTTCCACAACATTTTTTATTTAGCCAACTTTTGACGGGATCTTCATTGAGATTAAGTCGGAGAACACCAGAGACAAACCCACCTAAAAATGAAACTGGATGTTGGGCAAGTTCTTGAAATAGGGGCGATAATTCACTAATAAACATTAGACTCTCCAAGTATTGGTCTTAAAAATTATTAATTCTTCATCAATCTTAACAGATACTGGCTAATATTTGGTCAAATGATCACTGACATCATTAATCTTGATTTTCTATCAGTATTTAACTAAAATAAGGTATTTAAAAAACATTGACACCTGAAAACTTTTTGGATTTTTAGGTGTCAATTCCGGGGTTTTCAGCCTATTTTCTTATAACTTAGAACTCAAAACAGGCTGAATTTAATATTTGCCTGTAAATACTCGTTCTGCGGGGCCTGTCATGTAAATCCGGTTATCAAGTTCTGACCATTCGATTTCTAGGGGGCCACCGGGTAATTCAATAGTAGCAATGCGATCGCATAAATCATTCAATACTCCCGCTACCAAGGACGCACAAGCACCTGTTCCACAAGCTAGAGTAATTCCAGCGCCTCGTTCCCAAACTCGCATTTTCAAATAGTTACGATTGACTATTTCAATAAATTCGGTATTGGTTTTTTTAGGAAACACGGGATGATTTTCAAATTTAGGTCCAATGCTTTTTAAGTCAATAGCCGCAACATCTTCGACAAAGGTGATGCAGTGGGGATTTCCCATGCTGACACAGGTAACATCCCAAGTTTTGTCGGCTAGTTCTAAGGGTTGATTAATGACTTGAAACTCTGTAGGTGATAAAGTTGTGGGAATTTCCCCTGCTAATAATCGGGGTTCACCCATGTCTACTTTAACTTGACCCTCATCTGTGAGTTGGGGTGAAATCACACCTGCTAAGGTATGAATATGATATTTATCCTTGGTGCGAGAAATGCCTTCTAATTCCGTCAGAAATACCGCTAAACAGCGAATTCCATTGCCACACATTTCTGGTTCTGAACCATCGGAGTTAAAAATCCGCATGGTGTAATCAGTGCCATTTTGTCCAGGAAGTGCGAAAATAACACCATCTGCTCCGATACCAAAATGGCGATCGCACCACTGTATCGCTTTCTCTGGTGTCAATACTGGTGTCAACGAGGAACGGTTATCAATGAGGATAAAATCATTACCGAGTCCGTGATACTTAGTAAATTCGATTGCCATTTTGCTCTAAATGAATTATTAAAGATTCATTCATACTATTAAAAAATTTGTCAGTTGTCAGTGGTCAGTTGTCAGTAGGGGCGAAGCATTTGGAAGATAAATTATCGGTCATTGCCAAAAATAGTTCTCCAAATGCTTCGCCCGTACAGTTGTCAATCACCAATTACCAATCACCAATTACCAATTACCAATTACCAATTACCAATCACCAGTATAATATATGGCAACCAATCAATTTGATACTTCCCTACCTAGCACTCGTCAAGTCCAGAAGTGTATTAAAGAAAAATTAATGGTCGAATTTAGATTAATGACTGGTGATTTGATTACAGGTCGAATATTTTGGCAAGATCACAATTGTATCTGTATTTTTGATGGCAATAATGAGCAGATTATGGTTTGGAAACAGGCGATCGCCTACATGAAAACTTTAGGTAATATGGTAGGTTAAAGAGAGTTAGTCTCGCTCCGCTATCAGTAAAACTTAGATAAAACCGTGTTGCTTATCGTATTGACTTTCTATTATTAGTTTTTCTACTATTTAAATCAACGGTGGAATTTAGCGAGACTAATCAACGTTAAGGATATTTCTAGAATGTCTAAAATACTAATCACAGATATACCTTTATTCACAGATATACCTATTAAACAACAAGAAATTATAGTAGGTGGTACAACTACAGATATCGCTACAGACTCTTTAACTTCTGTTCCTTTAAACCCCATACTAGAGGCTGTTTTTAACGGGTTAGAATTAAATCCTGGTGACTTGACAAAATACTTAAATAGTTGGGGATTAAACATAAATTTCCCAATTATATGATGATTATAACCCATTAAAAAATATCGGCTTTATAGCTGAATATGAATATGTGGTATTTTAAAACATTACCACATATTTTTTGTAATTATTTCTGACATTATAACTGAATACACTTGAGTATTCATTTTTCTATTTCGTCAGAAATATTAATTTTACCTTCAGCAAACTCCACTAAAGCAGTGAGTTCTTCGGCTGATCCTACCACTAACAAGCGATCGCCTAAAAGAAGTGTAGTTTGATTATGAGGATAATCAATTTCTTCCCCATCAGCGCGACGAATAGCCATTAAACTCACCCCAGTTAAATAACGCATATTCACTTCTTCCAAACTCATGCCAATTAAAGGTGAATCTGCTGGTAAATCATACCAACGACGATTTAAATCACGGGTAACTTTTTGTAAATATTTAGAAACTTCAGCAGCGGAACTTTCAGGACGTAAATCCAAATAATGATCTTGGCGAATTTGTTGCATTTTCTGTTGTACCATCTCTGGTAATAAACCCACCCCAATTAATAGATGAGTTGCCATTTCTAAACTAGCTTCAAATTCTGGCTGTACTACTTCCTTTGCACCTAATTGATAAAGTAGTTCAATATTTTTATCTTGGGTAGCACGGACAACTGTATCTAATTCTGGACATACTTCCAAAGACCGTTTTAAACACAAACGAATACTGGCAGGATCAGGGAGAGTGATCGCCATACCTTGAGCATGACTGACACCGGCGGTTTCTAATACATGAAGACTCACCGCATTACCATAAACATAAGGTATTCCGGCATCCCGTAATTGCTGAATTCGACTTTCTGATTGATCAATCACTACTACAGGTAATTGATATTGCTGTAACAGCTTCACCAAATTTTTACCAAGCCGTCCATAACCACAAACTACTATATGATTTTTCTGTGGTAGATCTTCCGAAAAATCATGAGCTTGATCATCCACCAAATATGGTTTTAGCCAAGGCATAGATTCAGCAAAATCGAATAAAAATGGGACTAACCGCAAGACAAAAGGAGTCAGCATTAAAGTCACTGCGGTAGTTCCTAAAATTAGTAAATATATGCGTCGGGAAACCAAACCCAAAGCTTGTCCTTCACTAGCTAAAACAAAAGAAAATTCCCCAATTTGCGCTAGTCCTAAACCGACAATTAAAGCTGTTTTTAAAGGGTAACGGAATAACTTGACTAAAGGGGTGATAATTAAAAACTTACCCACAAAAACTAAAGCCACTAATCCCAGAATTAACTCCAGATTTTGCCACAAAAATACTGGATCAATTAACATCCCAATGGCCACAAAAAATAAACTAGCAAATATATCCCGTAAAGGTTCAACAATCGTTAAAGTTTCATCAGCATATTCCACCTCAGAAATCATCAAACCGGCGACAAATGCCCCCATTTCAATGGATAGTCCTAAATATTCTGTGAGCAGAGCAATTCCTAAACAGATAGTGACGACACCTAATAAAAATAACTCCTTGCTTTCAGTGCTGGCTAATAATCTGAGTAAAGGGGGAATTAACCAAATCCCAGCCACAACTGCACCCGCTGCAAATAAACCAATTTTCACCAATGCCATCACCACAGCCACCCCAATGGCTTCTCCTGGTTGATGAAGGGCTGGTAATACAGCTAACATGAACCCCAGAGCCAAATCCTGAACCACTAAAATCCCCAGCATTACCTGTCCGTGAGGTGTTTCAGTTTCATTGCGTTCCATGAGGCATTTGAGAACCACAGCAGTGGAAGACAAAGACAAAATCGAACCCAAAAATACACCTTTAGCCGGTAGAGTTCCCCAAGCACCAGTGACACCACAGACCAAAACAGTGATGAGAATAGTGAGGATAATTTGTAAAGTACCACCACCGAGAGCGATCGCCTTAACTTTTTTGAGTTCCGTTAAAGAGAACTCCACACCCAAAGCAAACAACAAAAACGCGACTCCAAACTGAGCCAAGGTTTCCACCTGGACAAGTTCTTTAATCAGCCTTAGTCCAGAGGGACCAACAACTATACCACCGATGATATATCCCAGCAAAACAGGTTGTTTTAACAGTGCAGCTAAGAGTCCACCGCAAGCAGCGACAGCAAACACCAAAACCAAATCAACAATTAAGCGAAAATCTTCTTGCACTAATTTTAATTAAAAACTATAAAGAACCATATAGATATCAGCATACAAAGTTTTCTCAATTTGCGGGGAGGACTGGGATACAAGAAAAACAAAATTTGGACCGACCACCAAAAAGTGATCAAGTCCCCACAGCATCATAAATGTATTTCTTCCTTCTTCCTTTGCGCCTTTGCTCCTTTGTGCCTTTGCGCGAAACAAATTATTTATCCAAAAATAAATCAGCCTAAAACCCGATAACCAATATCTCGGCGATAATACATCTGATCAAACTGAATATGTTCGATACCTGCATAAGCTTGAGCTAAAGCTTCCCGGAAATCCTCACCCAAACCCGTCACATTTAACACCCTACCGCCATCTGTAACAACTTTCTGGGCTGCATTTAATCTTGTCCCCGCATGGAAAACCGTCGCCCCTGCTGTCTGGGCTGCCTCAAAGCCAGTAATTACCTGACCTTTGGCATATTCTCCTGGATAACCACCAGAAGCAGCCACCACCGTAGCCGCAGCCCCTTGTTTCCAAGCAATCGGCGGCATATCTCCTAACCGCTGTTCTATACAAGCCAAGATTAAATCTTCCAAAGGAGTTTCTAGCATCGGTAAAATTACTTGTGTTTCGGGATCACCAAAACGACAGTTAAATTCTAAAACCCGAAAATCCCCATCTGGTGAAATCATTAACCCCGCATACAAAATGCCTCGGTAGTCAATGCCTCTGGACTGTAAAGCTGTGATCGTTCTTTCTAACACCTCTGTTTGTACCCGTGCCATTAACTCCGGTGTGGCGATTGGTGCAGGAGCATAAGCACCCATCCCACCAGTATTTTCTCCTGTATCACCTTCGCCGACGCGCTTATGATCTTGAGCAGGTAACAATGGGCGAATGGTTAAACCATCGGTTAGAGCTAAAACAGATACTTCCTGCCCTACTAAACATTCTTCAATGACAACGGAACTGCCAGCAGATCCAAATTGTCCTTGAAAAATTGCCTCAATTGCTTCTTCAGCCTGGGCAATAGTTTCGGCAACTGTAACCCCCTTTCCAGCAGCTAAACCATCGGCTTTAATAACAATGGGCGCACCCTGAGATTGAATGTAAGCTTTTGCCGGGGCTGCTTCAGTAAATACAGCAGCTTTCGCAGTAGGAACTCCGGCTTCCTCCATTAAAGCTTTAGCCCAAGCCTTGCTTGCTTCTATTTGCGCCCCTGCTTTATTTGGACCAAATACCATTAAGCCTTGATTTTGCAGATAATCGGTAATTCCCTGAGCTAAAGGCACTTCTGGACCGACAACTACTAAAGAAATCCCATGATTAATCGCATATTCGCTGATACCAGCAAAATCATCTACTGCTAAAGGCAAGTTTTCACAACCTGGCAAAGTTGCTGTACCACCGTTACCTGGTACGCAAACAAGCTTGTTTATTTTTTCAGATTGTAGCAATTTCCACGCTAGAGCGTGTTCCCGTCCCCCATTACCGATAACTAAAACTTTCACTTATTTCCTCATATCTAAGCAAGCAAAACGAGAATATCTCTGGCATTCCTAAGAGGATGTTTTAAAAGTTTTTAATGTGTAAACAGACCCCTCTCCAAACCTCTCCCCTACCAGGGGAGAGGCTTTAAAACCCCCATTCCCTTGTAGGGAAGGGGGGGAGGGGGGTTAGGTTTTTGGAGATTATGGGTTTCATATAATACTTTTCAAACAACCTCTAAGCACAAAGAACTAAAATCTGCTCAATAACTTGCGGATTAACATCTTTATTTTCCCCCAAAGCTGTCATTCCATGCTTTTCTAAATTTTTGATCACGGCTGGAATAGTTTGTAATCCAATACCATAGTCAGATAGGTGAGTCCGAACACCAACTGATTCAAAGAAATCACGAGTTTTAGTAATTGCTGCATTTACCCGTTCTTCTTCTGAACCACCGCCAATTTCCCAGACTCTATCTGCATATTGTAGAAGTTTTTGCCATTTGCGATCGCGGCGAATTGTTAAAGTGCTAGGTAGTACAACCGCCAAAATTTGAGCATGATCTAAACCATGCAACGCTGTCAACTCATGACCAATCATGTGAGTTGTCCAATCTTGGGGGACACCAGCAGCAATTAACCCATTTAATGCCATTGTTGCCGACCAAACTAAATTCGCCCTGGCATCATAATCTGTGGGATTTGCTAAGGTTTTTGGTCCTTCGCAAATCAGGGTTTTCAGAATTGATTCGGCCATGCGGTCTTGTAATGGTGCATTGACTGGATAGGTTAAATATTGCTCCATTACATGAGTAAAAGCATCAACAATACCATTGCTAATTTGCCGAGGAGGTAGGGAGAAAGTCGTTTCTGGGTCAAGAACTGAAAATTTAGGAAACACGAAGGGACTAGCGAAAAATAACTTTTCTTGAGTTTCCCACTTAGTCACAACTGAGTTTGTGTTCATTTCCGAACCAGTTGCGGGTAAAGTCAAAACCACCCCCATTGATAAAGCCGCAGTTACGGGTGCGGCTTTTGCTAAAATATCCCAAGGGTCGCCCACAAAAGGAACAGCAGCAGCGATAAATTTAGTCCCTTGACATACTCACCGACCTAAAGGTGCGGTGATTCTTGACGCTTCACCGACTGACGCTAACCGTTGCTAGTCTTACTCTGTCTCTGCGCCCGTTTAGAGTCGTGGCAATGCCCTATCCCGACACTTCGGCTTGGCTCAGTGCAAGCTTTATTTAGATTTTTTGCGGCGTTTTCGTCTCGGTCGTGTTCAGTCCCACAATTCAGGCACTTAACCGACCGAATTTTTAAATCAAGTTTCCCCCATTTGTAGCCACATTCAGAGCAAATTTGGCTAGTCGGTTCCCATCTACTAATAATGTGAAATGTCCTACCAAATTTCTGTGATTGAGCTGCACATAAAGTCCTAAATTCTCTCCATCCCTGAAGACTAATCGCCCTAGCAAGTTTATGATTTTTAATCATGCCCGATACATTCAAATCTTCTAAAACGATAACTTCATTTTCGCTAACTATTTTGGTGGATAGTTTGTGCAAAAAGTCTTTTCGGGTATCAGTTATTTCGTTATGTAGTGTTGCAATTTGAATTCGGGTTTTATTTCTTCGTTGTGAGTCTTTGGGTTGCCTCGCTAGTTTTTTCTGAAGTTTGCGAATCTTCCTATCCAATTTTGAGTAATCGGGGCTTTGGGCTTTTTCTCCATTACTCATAACAGCAAAAGTTTTGATTCCTAAATCAATACCGATACTTTGGTTTTTAGCATCAATATTTACGGGTTTAACTTCTACTACAAAACTGAGAAAATAACGGTTAGCGCAATCCTTTATGACTGTAATAGAGCTAGGAGCGGAGGGTAAATCTCTTGACCAAATCGGGCTAACGTTACCAATTTTGGCTAGATAAACCTCATCCCCTTTGATTGAAAACCCACCGATTCTAAATCGTGCTGACTGCTGATTAGTCTTTTTTTTGAACTTAGGGCGGCCTAACTTTTTACCTTTGCGTTTCCCTTTTAGAGAATCAAAAAAGTTTTTATAGGCAACTCCCAAATCTGCGACCGATTGTTGCAAAGGAATGTTAGAAACATCGGACAACCATTGCCGCTCAACAGTTTTTTTGGCTTGGGTAATAACTAATTTTTGCAAATCGTTATTACTTGGTAATTTTTCTACTTGTTTGCAAATAGCCAGTGCATCATTCCAAACCACGCGAACACAACCAAACAATTGAGCTAAAAGCTTTTGCTGTTGGTCTGTCGGGTAGAAACGGAATTGATATCTGGCTTTCATCGTTAATGATATAATTAGACTGTAAATTAATTATATATTGGTCTACACAAAATGGCAAGTCTCCTCAGAAGAGAAAGACACAGCGTTACGGACTTAAAAATTCATTTGGTCTGCGTTACGAAATATCGTCGGTCTGTGTTCACTGGTGAAAGTATTGATTTAATTCAAAAAACATTTCGTGAGGTGGCTGAAAAAATGAATTTTCAAGTGCTTGAATTCAATTGTGAAGGAAATCACGTCCATACACTAATTGAATATCCTCCTAAATTATCTGTTTCTCAAATAGTAAATGCTCTAAAAGGCGTATCTAGTCGCAGGTATGGAGAGCCAATCAATTATCCAATATTCTTGCACACCTCTAGAAGCATAAAGTTTTAATTTCACTTATTTATCTCGACGTTCATTTTCTCCCCCCGCAGAAAGAACTTCAATTACTAATTCTGGCGCACCTGTTAAATGTCCATCATTATCTAATAAAGTTGCTAAACGTTGATTACTTATCCACACCACATCAGGAATAACATTATCAGCATCAGTAAAAACAATTCCAGGAGTAGTTACAGCTTCCCCTAGACCAGACTAGTTGAATTTGTGAAAATCTCAATGCTATTCAAGATTCTTGCAGATATTCACTATCAACAGCGGTTTTATTAAATTCACCATTCCGCCAACTATCAGCCATATCTTTCATAAAACTAGCGAGAGGAATAGCAACCAATACACCCAATACACCGCCTAATTTTGCGCCTATTAATAAAGAAATGACCACCCATACAGGATTTAAGCCGGTTAAATTTCCTAAAATGCGTGGGGCAATAATATTAGAATTAATTTGGTCAATAGCTACACCTATAGCCGCAACTTCTAATCCTAAGCCAAAATCTTTTAAAGCTATTAATAAACTGACAATACCAACCCCAATACCAGTCCCAAAAGGAAATAAAGAAAATAAACCAATTCCTATCCCGAAAAGGAGTGATAAAGGGACTCGTAAGAGGACAAATGCCAATGTTATAGACACGGCTAAAATAGCACCTAGTGTAGCTTGACCAATGAAATAATTATTAAAATCTTCTCGGAGTAATTCTCGAACTTTTTTAGCAATTTGGGACGGAAACCACAGATAAATTCCATCCCATAAAGCTTCACCATTCAATACTAGATAAATAGTCAGAACTATGGCTATTAGTAAATTAAATAAATTTCCAATAGTATCAAAAGCAAAACCGAGAATTTTTCCAGTCAAAGATTGTAGTTGACTAGATATTTTTCCTAAAAATTCACTAGCTAATCCACTTAAATTTACTGGTAACTGCTGGGTAGCTGCCCAATTTTGCAAAGCTTCTATTTGTTGAGTTCCCGATTCAATCCAATAGGGAAGAAGATTAGCTAACTCATTCAGTTGTTCCAGAATAAGTGGTAAGAGAATAACACCTACAGCACCTAAAATAATAATAGATAACAGTAATACTACGACAACTGCTAAAATGCGAGGTACTCCACGTTTTTGGAGCAGTTTAATCGGATAATCTAGCACAAAAGCTAAGAGAATAGCGACAGAGATAACACTGACTAAAGGTTGAAAGTAGTTAATAAATTGAATTAATAGCCAACCATTCAGAAGAATAACAGGAAAGGCTAATCCTATATTTAACCATTTAGGTAGATTTGGTAGATTGTTTACTGGCTGCATGGAATTTATTAATAGTCTAATTTTTGCAAAATTTCTGGAAAACTTTAAAGGGTCTGTAAATCGAGTAATCGAACTATAGGTTTTTGATAAAATCCAGCATTATTTTCTGAGGTAAACTTGCTAAAGGTCTTACTTCTCCTGCTTTTAGAGAATAACATTCACCTCTATAGATATCTTCTGCTGTTAACAAATCTAGATCCCAACCTTCAGAAAGAACAAGTTGATTTACTGTTATTAACAATGGTGCTTGAAATACATAACGAACAGCTTTTTCATCGCTATAAATTCCAAATTGAGTAAAGTCAGTTAACTCATAACCAATTTCTTCCATAACTTCTCGCTGAACTGCTATTTCTGGAGTTTCTCCAGGTTCGATATGTCCACCAAACAAAGCCCAACAACCAGGAGCGATAATATTAGGAATGTTATCCCGCAATTGCATCAAAAATTTATTTTCTCGATAGAGAATGGTAACGGCTACATGAACTAATTGATTATTCATAAATTATTTTTCCTCTAAATAAATTTCTCCGTATTCTTTGCCAGCTAAAGGGACACTTTTGTACTGCACATTACCCTTCAATACTACCTGTTCTCCAACTTGAAAATTGCCTTGATTAGTGATAATCCAGATTTTTCCAGTTGAGTCGTTGATTTGATATGCTTTTTTCTGAATTAAAGGAGCAATCTTTTCTATTTTACCTTGAATGTAAACTGTAGTGTCCTGATTTTGTTTGGTAACTTTTTGAATCTGTGTTACATTCACACCAATATTTAAATTTTCAAGATTGATCCTAGAATTGCCTTCTTTACCACAGGCATAAAGTCCTGTTAATAGGGAAAAAGATAATCCCAGGTGAAGTAATCCCCTGGTAGAAATTTTTGTTTGTTGCATTATTGGCAATTTTATCTTTTATCTCCAGTTTATATAAGTGGCTTGCTATTTATTATTTATCATAATACTGTTTTGTCCAAAAAAGATAGTGATTTTGTGAAAATAATGAAGACATGAATAAATTTTCATTGGTATCTCCAGTTATAGGCATTATTGTATTTTTTATTTTCAGGTAAGTTCTTTTTGGATTTGATGACTTTTTATGTAATTAACTAAGTTCGTAATTTAGTCCAATCTACTGGGAGGTTGATTATGCTTAAAAAACTATAGGTTTCCACTTGGAAGGGGGTTAAATATTTGTTATTGCCAGATTCAGGAGTTGACAATAAACTCTTTATAGTCATGGTAAATTAATATAGGTAAATACTATAGCGGTATGCAGTTAAATGAAATTCTAATTTCAATCATAGAAGCTTAGACTGAAAGTAATTTAGTTCTGACTACTAACCGCTGAAAGCTGCTATATGCCTTTACAGTCGTTCGGGAATTAGGTATGGTTTGAGACGTGAGAAAATGAGTTCATAAAATCGGTAGTAGCAAAATTTGACAATATGAGTGGTAAATTAATTGTATTTGAAGGGGTAGAAGGTTGTGGTAAAACTACTCAGATGCAACTGTGTTCTCAGTGGCTAGAAAGTTTAAATATATCTGTGGTGCTGACTCGTGAACCGGGGGGAACAGAGTTAGGAAAGGATTTACGGAT
The DNA here is from genome assembly GCF_009712025.1 of Dolichospermum sp. UHCC 0406. Taxonomy (NCBI): domain Bacteria; kingdom Bacillati; phylum Cyanobacteriota; class Cyanophyceae; order Nostocales; family Aphanizomenonaceae; genus Dolichospermum; species Dolichospermum sp. UHCC 0406. The sequence continues at coordinate 112,748 of NZ_VILA01000015.1, read as the reverse complement.
GTTATTATTGGAAAAGTCACTTAATAAGCCCGTGGGGGAAGTGACGGAACTGTTATTGTATGCTGCGGATAGGGCGCAACACATTGAAGAGGAATTAAAACCTAATTTAGCCATAGGGAAGTATATTTTGTGTGATCGCTATACTGATTCTACTATTGCCTATCAAGGTTATGGCAGGGGTTTAAGTATGAGTATAATTAATCAACTTAATCAAATTGCTACTGGTGGTTTAGCTAGTGATTTAACTATTTGGTTAGATGTAGATGTGGAGATAGGGCTGTCTCGCAAACGTGGACAAGCTAAATTAGACAGGATTGAACAAGAAACAATTGCTTTTCATCGGCGGGTACAGCGGGGATATACGGAGTTAGCTGTATCTTATCCGTCTCAGATTGTACGGATAGATGGGAATAATAGTCAAGAAAATGTGCAACAAAGTATACAGGAAATTTTACATAATCGCCTGTTTTCATAATTTATGTTCTCACCATTAGTCGGACAACAGCAAGCAGTAGAATTACTAACTCAGTCTGTTAAACAAAATCGAGTTGCACCTGCTTATATGTTTGTAGGTGCAGATGGTGTAGGTAGAAGTTTAGCAGCCCGGTGTTTTATTGAATTACTTTTTTCCAGTTCTGTAGCACCTGATCAAATTCCCCTTTTACAAAATCGGATTCGTCAAAGAAATCATCCGGCTTTATTGTGGGTAGAACCAACTTATCAATTTCAAGGACAAAGACTTACACCAGCAGAAGCAGCAGAAAAGGGCGTTAAACGCAAAGCCCCACCAGTGATTCGTTTGGAACAAATTCGAGAAATTACGCAATTTCTTTCTCGGCCACCCTTGGCAGCAGAGAGAAATATCATAGTCCTAGAACAAGCGGAAACAATGGCGGAATCTGCGGCTAATGCGTTGTTAAAAACTTTGGAAGAACCGGGAAAAGCGACATTAATTTTAATTGCCCCTTCACCAGAATCTGTGTTACCAACTTTAGTATCCCGTTGTCAAAAGATTCCTTTTTATCGGTTGGATATTGCTGTGATGAGTCAGGTATTGACGCAAACAGGAAATGCCGAAATTTTGCAACATCCAGAGGTTTTAAATATAGCCGCAGGTAGTCCAGGAAATGCGATTTTATCTTATCAACAATTACAAAAAATTCCTAGCGAGTTCATCGCCCAGGTGAAAAAAACCCCGACTTCTTACCGTCATGCTTTAGAATTAGCCAAGAAAATTGATAAAGAATTAGATACTGAAGCTCAATTATGGTTAATTGATTATCTGCAACAATACTATTGGCAACAAATACATGAACCAAAAATTATTCAACAGTTAGAAAAAACTCGGAAACATTTACTTTGTTATGCCCAACCTCGCTTGGTTTGGGAATGTACGTTTTTAGCTTTATTTCAGATATCGCAAATATAGTTAATTTCTGTAGTTAATTTCTGTTGACAATTTCCTTCCTGGGAATATTCACAACCCCTTTGAAACTAGCAACTTCACCTGCAATACTTTTGTTGACTTCTAATGAGGTACAAACTTGAATTATGAAACTCTTGTAGTGCGGGCATCTTGCCCGCGTGAGCGAGACGCTCACACTACAGTCCATCATTTTTATCCTGAGAGGTTGTTTGAAAAGTATTAGATGAAACCAACAATCTCCGAAACCTAACCCCCCTTCCCCCCTTCCCTACAAGGGAATGGGGGTTTCAAAGCCTCTCCCCGCGTCGGGGAGAGGTTTGGAGAGGGGTTTATTGATACATTAAAAACTTTTCAAACATCCTCTGACAGACTACTAGTCAATGTCCTGGAAAAGTGCTGACACATTATCTTTTTTAAGTATTAATACGCTAGTAAAAATTCTGAATATATGAAATTTATGGTTACGATCTTTTTTAAGTATTTTTAATGTTTTATTAACAATTATTGTTACAGAATTGATAGTGTTTTCATGTAGAATCATCTTTGACGGAAAATTTAACGTACCAAGTGATTAATCATGAGAAATTGGCAGCATAAATTATTTTTGGGCTTACTTTGTTGTGCATTTTTAGTTTTCGGATGGCAAAATAGGGTATTAGCTGAAGGAATGACTAGCTATAGTACACCCGTAGCAAAAACCCAATTATCACAATTAGAAGTAACTCAAAATGTCTATGATTATCTATTGCAGTATCAACCAGAAACTTATAATATTCTGACAAAAAAATTGGCAGAAAGTATTGAAGATGCTAAACAACCATTAGCAGATGAAGTAGTGAATAATCTTTTGGCTTTATCTCCAAATAATCCACAGGTTAAATGGAGAGAAAATAATGGCAAAATAGAATATTTGATGTCAACTTGGAAATATACAAGTAGCCCAAGTTCAGATTGGCCAATAGGTACAAAAAAACTGCTACCTTATCAAACTTGGTTTACAGCAGTTCCACAAGTGAAAGAATTTTGTCAGAAATATCAAGCTATTGATAGCAATATTCCTGATAATGTTGAACTTTCATTGCGGTTACAACAGTATTTGGGATTAATCTTAAATAAATATTCTACGAAAACCCATTTTGTCGAAATGTGGGTAAAAGCAGAAGATCTAACTAGACCATGTATTGATGCAGAAATTAACGATGCTAGTTGTAATCTTTTACCTTTACCTGTTCCTGATAGTAGTCCTGTAGTCAAGGCAATATATACCAATTCCTACACCAATGCTAAAAAGGAATATTATCCTTGGTCTGGTTTAGGTTATACTTATGACTGGGGAAATTCTCAAAAACCTCATCAAGGACCCAGTGAGTTTATTATTAACCCCACTCCAGAGAAACCTGTAGAGGTGGAAGTTGCTTCTGTGACACCTACGCAAGAATACTGTCGGAATCAGATTTTACAATAAAATATCTAGTCGGAAGGGATGATCAAAATTTTCCTATATTTTGATCATCCCTTGTTTTTTTATCAATTAGGGTTAGCTAACAATTGTTAGCTTTTGTTAGCTTTTTTGGATCGGATTCAATAGAATTAATTTCTTGCAAAGTTTGCCACCCAGCATACCACTGGGAATTATCTTGCAATAATTTAGCATTTAACCAAAAGCGCACTTGAGGATCACAAGCTGCTACCATTTCTGCATATACCCATTTACCCTGATTTTTACGGTTAACAACCTGAAAATGTCGCCAGCCATCAACTTTTTGTTGTGCAGTCCATTTAGAACCCAGTAGGTAAGGAAATTTTTGTTTTTTAGTCATTTGTCAATTGTTAGTTGTCGGTTGTCGGTTGTGAAGAACTTTCTTTTTTCACCCCTTACCCGTTACCTATTACGCATCATTTATTAAGTTTTATATCAGGTATTTTCTAATTTAAAAATATTTACTAATTCAGCAGTGATGATGACTATGAGAATGTTGTTCCCTCCGATACTTCAGATCGTGAACTTTTTTCTTTATTGTCAGATTTTTATCTCAATTCAGTAAAAGTTCAACCCAGAAATGCTGAAGAGGAATTAGACTTGATGATTGTATCAAACATTTTACCTCTCAGGATGGGTTTATGGCTTTCTTTGATAGTTTTACCGATTCGATCAAACAAAAGTGGCTGCAATTCTTTCAAGCCAATCGTGAATGGATTACGCTTCAGATGACTGTTGAATCAGTTTATACCCCTGATGGCGGCAAGCGACCTTCTTCTTACCTTATCCTGGGAGTTATTAATGCTCTAGAACCGAAATTGGCCCAGCTAATGCTTCCCTTTGCCAAACTGAATCCAGATGCGGATACTTTAATTGAAGTTCTGAATTTACATTTTGACCCCGATATTGCCCTTGGTAATCGTCTCAGTCCTACAGTAGAACCACAGATGTACTCCCGTCAGCAGGCTGTGGTCATGGTGGATGGACCTGAACCAGAAGCGGAATCTTTCTCAATCCCTGAGATGAGTCTGAATGAGTTGGGAAACGAAACACAAGCGACTTGGGCTGTAGAACAAGATGATGATGGCTTTGGTGATATTTCCTTATCTGATGAAGATATTGCCCATGACTCAGAAGCAATGGGTAATTTTGGTCATGTTTCCTTTACTTCCATGTCTTTAACTGATGAAAGCAATGATCAGAGCCTTAATAGCCTCACTTCAGTTGGTGAAAATCCCTTTGGGGAAATACCTGATCATGCTTTGACTGGGCTGAATACATCTGCAGAAAATGGATTTGATGATGTAGTTTCGGACATCTGGGGTGATGAAACTTCGTTTCAGAATGGTGACGACAATTTGGAAGAACTGCCATCTGAGGTTTTTAATGAATCAGAAATGGCTCGTCTCTTCCCCAACAATTAATTGTTGAAGGTGGGCGAGAGGAAGCAGGGGATCAGGGGGCTTTCTATCAGGGTGAAAACCTGTTTTTAGTACCCATTCCCCAATACCCAATCATCTACTTTCCAATTTCCAAAAATTCAGAATTGTGGAAAAACCTGATAATTACAATCAAATTTAACGGATTTATGAATTGAAACCTGATTTGGTAATTACTGGTATGGCTCATGCTAAATATTTTACTTTTCGTTACATATTACTCTTCGAGAAGCCGCTCCGCGTCTACGGTTTTTTTCCGTTCACCTACTTAGTATTTATTGATAAACAATTTGATTGGAACAAAGTTGATGAGTCCATTGTAGCTGCTATCAAAAATGCAAATACTACTGCCGAAAATTTTGCGGCAACAAAATTTATTTTTAATATATCGAATGCCCCTTTTAAAACTCTCTCAAAATATCGCAAATAAATATTAGTAATCTGGCAATAAACTCAATTTATCTCTTTTATGAAAGTTGCCACATAAGCTCATAGAAAATACATTATTTGATCAAATTGACAAAATAAACTCAACAATCAATTATATGATACTGTTGGGGTTCGCTTTTGAATGACACTGTTTTTTTCGGGCTACGCATCTTTGAAAAATATCTTTTTCTTGACTGAGCTTTAAACTGGTGAAACTTGAGTTTCTTATCTGTTCCCTGTTCCCTATTCCCTGTTCCCTTTTTTGTAATGTAAATTTTGGAAAATTTAGATGTGTTCCTTGATGCTGAAAAAATAGCAAGTAAACCAGTTAAATTAGTCAAGATGCTAGTGGCTGTAAAAGCAGTCAAACTCCTATTCAACGTAAGTTCATTGAATAAGAAAGTTGTAGAATGAACAAATAACTCATCATTTGTTCAATTATTAATTAATATTCATCAATACACTATGACGAGCAGCGAACTGGAGCGGTACTACAGAATTTTAGAATTAGAGCTAGGGGCCACACTTGAAGAAATCAACCAGGCTTATAAAGATTTAGTGTTTGTTTGGCACCCGGACCGCCTCCCCAAAGACAACCTGCGCTTACAAAACAAGGCACATGAGAAGCTGAAATTATTTAATGAAGCTCGTGATAAATTGCGCTCTTTCCGGAATAAACAGCCCACTCCCGCTTATTCTCCACCACCTCAAGCCGATAAACCATCATCTACATACTCTTACTCACCACAAAAAACCTATCAACAACCACAGGCAAATTCAGATTTAAGTGGTAAAGATTTTAGCCGCGCTAATTTGAGTAATCGGGATTTATCAGGAAGAAACTTGAGTTATGCAAATTTAAGCGGTTCTAATCTCAGTGATACTTTTATGCACAAGGTGATTCTCAGAGGTGCGGATTTGTCAGAAGCCAATTTATTTAGAGCTAACTTACTGTTAGCAGATTTAAGAGATGCCAACTTACGCTCGGCTAATTTGATTGGTGCGGATCTTAGCGGTGCTGACTTGCGGGGTGCTGACTTGACAGGGGCGAGAATTCGTTCAGGCGATCGCCTGCTGGTAAAATTAATTGGTGCTAAATTAACTGGAGCAATCATGCCAGATGGTATAATTCATAACTAAAAACGACTTCAGAGGATAAAAAGTAAAAAAGTAAGTTAAAATTACTTACAAACTAAATCACCAGTGAGTAACAGTTCATAGCCACTGAAATTAATAATATAGCCATACTCCATAATATGTGAGAGAATCTATTTCCTGCTGCTTGAGTGCATCAGTCAAGTTTAAATAGAAAATAGGGCTGCTATATTCACCAAATTTAATTATCAATGTGGCTTCCTGCTCCCGTTATACATCTGAATAGGTAGGAAAATTTAAAGTTAGACTAATACTTATTAGCCAAAAGCTTCTGGATTCCTGTACTATTGATGATTGACTGGTAATTGTTAAAAATAAATTATTTTAGTTCTATTAATGATCATGAACATTGCAATTATTGGCTGTGGTTATGTCGGTTGTGCCGTTAGCAAATATTGGCAGTCAAATAGTAATTTTATGCTGACGGCAACTACCACTAATCCCCAAAGGATATCTACTTTAGAAGCAGTAGCACAAAGGGTTATTGTCACTTCAGGTAATGATCTAGAAAGCTTGAAAGCTGTATTAAAAAATCAAGAAGTTATCTTATTAAGTGTCGGCGCAAAAACCGCTGATTCTTATGAAGAAACTTATGTAAACACTGCCAAAAATCTAGTTTCTCTCCTCCCCCAATTTCCTAATATTCACCAAGTAATATATACAGGTAGTTATTCAATTTATGGAGATAGAAACGGTGTATGGGTAGACGAAGAAAGCCCACCAGCACCAGCTAATCGCAATTCTCAACTACTGCGAAAAACAGAAGATATATTATTAACAGCAAATAATGACAATACCCGCGTTTGTATTTTACGTTTAGGAGGTATTTATGGACCCGGTAGAGAACTGGTAAAACTATTTAGTAGAGCGTCAGGAACAACCCGTCCTGGTAATGGGGAAGATATCAGCAATTGGATTCATCTTGATGACATTGTTAGTACAATAGAATTTGCTCGTGAGCAGCGCTTACAAGGTATTTATAATCTTGTAGATGATAGTCATCTCACGAATAAAGAATTACTTAATAATGTGATGACAAAAAATAATTTACCTAATGTTATTTGGGATGCAGATAATAAAAATACCCGCCCATATAATGCCTGGGTGTCCAATCAAAAACTGAAAGATGCTGGATATCAATTCATTCATCCTCACATGATTTTTTAGTTACTATTAAAAATTGCCATCATGTCATCATCTACAATCAGCAACTCCACAGCATCTCCAACCCAGTATTATAGTTGGCAAAACTACCGCTGTGCTTATGAAATTCATCAACCTCTCAATTCTACTGCTTCAGGTATTCCGTTACTTTTAATTCATCCTATCGGAGTAGGATTATCACGGCAATTTTGGCAGCGATTTTGCCGAGAATGGTATGATAAAAAGCACCAAAATCTTATTTATAATCCCGACTTATTGGGATGTGGTGAAAGTGATATGCCAGCTTTAGCGCATACACCAATTAACTGGGCAAAACAGTTAGAACACTTCTTGCAAACTGTGGTTAAACAACCCGTTATTATCGTAGTCCAAGGAGCTTTATTACCCGTTGCCATTGAATTAGTGAAACTGGAAAAAGACTTAATTGCTGGGTTAGTATTATCTGATCCTACATCTCGTCCAGTTATTACTAAAAATGCCCCCAAATGGCAACAGAACTTACTTTGGAGCATTTTTACATCTCCCATAGGTAATGCTTTTTTCCGCTATGCCCGTACCCGCAAATTTTTATATTCTTTCTCTGTTGAAAAATTGTTTGCTGTTAGTGAAAACGTTGATGATGAATGGCTAAATACTCTCATAGCAGATGCTAAAAATATGCGAGGGCGTTATGCTGTATTTGCTTTTTTAGCGAGATTTTGGCAAAGAGATTACAGTAGTGATATTGCCTCAATTTCGCACCGGACATTATTGGTTGTGGGAGAACAAGCTCGCGGTATTAGTAAAGAAAGTAAACCAGAAGCTCCCGACGAACGATTAGCATATTATCTGAATTGCTTACCTCAAAGTCAGGGAGTAAAAATCATTGGCAAAAATGTCATGCCCTATGAATATACTCAGGCATTTGTTGAGGCAGTATCTCCATTTATAGCTGATATTTCCTGATAATCTAAGATGAGATTTTTAACTTACCTTTGGGGGTTAAAGTCCCCTGCTTCTACAAGCAGCGGGTTTTGCGTCGGGGTAAAATCCCCGTTGCAAAACGTCATTCTAAATTCTAAATTCTGCATTCTTTTAATTGCCACTGCTATTTGAAATTTCATGATTTATGCACAGTAGGAGTTAAGCTGATTAAATCATCAATATTCCGTTTCATTGTTATGCAAATTGCGTCTAAAGGTAAGTCATTTTCATCATAACCAAAGGGATTTTCTATTTCTAAACCAATGGCTTCAATACCTAATAACGTAAAGCTAACCAAAGCAGAAATTAACCCAGTCCACCAGCCAAGACTCTGAACTATTTGAAATGGCAAGAGGAAGCAATACAGTAATAATAATTGTTTAAGGTGAATAGCATAAGCTAGAGGCATTGGTGTTCTTAAAATTCGTTCACAAGAACCTAAATTATCTACCAAGATATTTAATAATTCCTGTAGAGATGTCAATTGATAACTATTAATGCAATGACGATTGTATTGCTGTTGTAAATAATCGCTAATCCAAAAAGCTACTTCTAAAGGAGGATTATTCATAATCTTTAATTTTATATAGTAAGAGTCTGGCATTAATTCTTCTAAATCATTATTGATAGGCTCACCTCGTAAATGTAGTTTTGTCGCTACGCCAAAAGCCACAAGTAAGTTTAAGGCATCAATTTTATTATTTTTATCCTCTGGTTCTTTTTCATCAATAGATACCCATATTTGTCTGGCTAAATTACGGGTAGTATTGACTATTGCCCCCAGCATTTTCTCCCTTCCCAAAAGCGATCATAAGCTGTATTCGTGCGAAATACTAATAATAAACCTAAAACAATACTGGGAATAACAGTCCCTAAAATTGGCTGAGAAACGGGAATTTGAAGATGATAAAGTAGAGAAATTAAAACTCCAAAAGCACCACATAACAGCACCCGTTTGTAGATAGCAGCAATGACTGAACCTTTAATTTGTAGAGCGGTTTCAAACCATTGCGGTTTTTTCTGTACCATAAAACTCTCTGATATATTCAATATGAAATCCAAGTAGGTGGGCGGAGGAAAATCAAAATATATTTCGTTTTGGGGAATGGCTAAAACTCAACCACAATAACGCATAGAGGCAAATTTACATATTGTTACAAGTTTTGTTTATCTCCCGTCCACTTACTTAATATACAGGCAATTGTTACACCTACAAATACCTAATTAACGTTTTAAAATACCTGGCGACAAAAGCACCGCCAGGATAATATTAATGACCAGCTTCTTGAATTAAACTATCCAACTCTTGCTGCATTTTGCTTTTGACTAATTCATAGCATTCGTTCACATAAATGCGATCGCTTGCGGCTTCTTTTCCATACCTTGCAAACACAATCGGGGGACAAACCCTAGTATAGATAGGCACGGGCAAAGGAATATTCGGCCAAGGTCCAAAAGCCAATCCCCAAGGTAATCCCAGATAAACAGGAAACACCAAAGGATCTATCCCAAACAGCCAAGGCATCCCCATTTTATGAAATTGCTGCATAATTTCATATATGTCAGCCAAGACAATCAGAGTATCATGTGATCCCCAGGAAATTGCTGGTATAATCGGGACATTTTCCCGGAGTGCCAACTTAATAAACCCCTTCCGTTGGGCAAAATAAATTTTATCCCGCATTGCATGGGGTCGAAACACATCCTCAGCGCCACCAGGATAGACTAAGACACTAGCACCAGCCCGCAAGGCCTTGTAAGCCATTTTCGGATGCGCTCTCACTGCACCAGCCTTCATCGCCATTTCCGCCGCCGGTGGCAACACATCCCAAACTTTAGGGTGCATCAAGCCATAAATCGGTCTTTTCACACTAAAGCGACGTAACCAATCATATAACATCATGGATGTGTCCGGAGAAGCCAGTCCGCCATTATGAGAACCGACAATGAGAATTTTCTCATCTGGGACATTTTCCCAGCCACTGGTTTGGACTCGAAAATAGAAATTATATAACAAGCCTAGTATAGGCATCATAGACTCGATGAACTTTGGATCTCGTTGATCCAAAGACCACCCTGTGTTAGTGTTTTGAGGATGTTTTAGTTTGAACATCAGGAAATTTTATAAGAAAATAAGCTGAAAACCCCGGAATTGACACCTAAAAATCCAAAAAGTTTTTAGGTGTCAATGTCTTTTAAGACGGGGATGAAAGCCATCTAGGGGATTTATCCCCCAGTGACGATTAGTGTTACACTATTTGTAACAGGAAGGGTAATCAACCTGTCTAAAAACCTAACTGCCTAACGGCTTTTCTGTACCTTGACAATTAAATCTATGCGGTTCTACTGCATTGTTCTAGTTTCCTCCTAGCAGTAGGTAAAAGATTTATAGGAACTAGACGAATCAGAATTTTGAAACTTTCTCGTTTCAAGTTAAACAGGACTTGCAGTCATGCAACTACGGTCGGACAGACCGAAAGTTAACGCTTGGGGAGAGTCCCACCTCTGAGCTAGATAACGCAAGGAATCTAGTTTAAGTGGTCTCGTTGAACCAAGAATCCTCGTGTCTTTAGACCGGGGAGTGTCAACAGGATTTATACGGATGGAACAACCCGTTGTTTTTCAGTTTTATCCAGCCTAACGCAATCCTCCCATTCTTTCCCGCACTCTGAAGCAGTAATTCAGATATAAGTAGTCGTGCAAAATAAATTTCAGATTGAGGAGAGGGAACAGGAAAGGAATACAGAGATTTCTGTTTATGAAAAAAATGTGCAATTAATTTTGTTCAGTTACTTGCATGATACTTTTTAGGCATCCTCTCCGCCTCCAAATATTCTTAATTTAGTCAATTACAGCCTTAGTTTTGAAAATATCCCATAGGAACTCCATCTGATTGCCTTCGTCTTGAGAATATAGACTATTCAAGATTACTATATGCATAAATTGCGTTCTCAACATTTAAGGTCATAGAAATAACATGAAAACTTTCAGGATATTTACAGTTGTTCCCGTCGGGTTAACCATGAGTTTATTGCTGACTCAGTCCGGTTTTGCCCAACCCCCACAACCCCCAACTACTAAAATTAAAAATCCTCTTGATATAGACCCCATAACTTTAACTGGTATCTCTGGAGGACAGGCAAAAACTGATTGCGGGTATACTTCCACTGCACCCAGTCAAGTGATTGAAGTGACAGAGCCACTACCTTATCTACAGTTAACAGTAGAGGCTGAAGGACAGCCAACACTATTGGTTGAGGGACCAGGAGGGCGCTTCTGTGTACTCAGTAATGATGATATTGCGAATAAACCAAAACATTCTGGCTACTGGACAGTAGGCAAATACTCAGTGTATGTGGGTGAATTGTCGAAACAAAAGTACAACTATACCATTTCCATTTCACAACACCAAAAATAGCGATTTTAGCTTTGTCTCCCCAATCCTATCCAGAAATTTAGATTTTGAGAGTCTAACATATCGTATTTTTGGCAACAAATTGGACTCCTAACATGATATTGGTATTACAGTGACTCAATAAAATCTTTGAGGGGAAATATGTTTAAAAGACTAATTGGTGTTGTTGTTGCTACTATTTTGCTGACATTACAGATGGTTGTCGGTACTGCAACAGCAATGCAACTAGATGAAGCTATCCGTACGGTGCCATTAAATGATCAAGGTAATACCGTCGTTCTCAGTTTAAAACAAGTCAAAGAAGGCAAAAGACTCTTTAATTTTGCTTGCGCTCAATGCCATGCTGGTGGTGTAACTAAGACTAACCAAAACGTGGGACTTGACCCAGAAGCTTTGGCAGGAGCTTTACCTAAACGCAATAATATTGTAGGTTTGGTGGACTATATCAAAAATCCCACTACCTATGATGGTGAAACCGAGATTTCTGAAATCCACCCCAGTATCAAGAGTGCGGATATTTTCCCACAAATGCGAAATCTGACGGAAGATAACTTGGTGGCTATCTCTGGACACATTCTCCTCCAACCAAAAGTTGTTGGGACTAAATGGGGTGGCGGTAAAATTTATTACTAAATTATTCCCGTAGGCTTGATTCTATAGGTAGGGGTTTAGCACTGCTAAACCCTTACAAATCTAGGATATTCTAGTTACAGCACTTTCCGGTGTTATGAGGTATATATCCAGCGGGCAAGACTTGTACTGAGCTTGTCGAAGTATGCCCGCACTACAAGAGTTTCATGATTCAAGTACCTCATTAGAGCGAAATCTGCTGTATGACCTGATAGCTAAATGCTGACTTAAAAACTAATTTCTCAGTTGTACAGGCATAGCTAAATAGGTCATTTTCAAACCACCCAAAGGCGTGAAAATTACTGGAGTTAAACTTTGATTTAAGTGCATTTGAATTTCTGAAGATGGTAATTCCTTCAAACCTTCCATCAGATATTTGACATTAAAAGCAATGTCTATATCTTCTCCAGATATTTGGGCTGGCATTGATTCTGTACCACTACCAACATCTTGCGCTTCACAAGATAAAGTAATTTCTTGATTGGCATGATCAATACTGACTTTGACAATATTATTTTTCTGATCTGCTAATACAGCAATTCGTTCCAAAGTGCTGATAAATTGCTTTCTTTCTAATGTGACTTGGCGTTCAAATTGCCGAGGAATTAATTGCCGATAAGCGGGATATTGTCCTTCTAAAGTGCGGCTGGTTAACCGTTGATTTTGCCAAGCAAAGACAACTTGCCCTTGATCAAGATAGACAGCTACAGTTTCTTCTGATGTAGAATTATGTCCTAACATCCGTTGTAGCTCTCGTAATGCTCTTGCAGGTACTGTCACCTCTACCTGTTCGCTTCCCTCCACAGGACGCTCATTAGTAGTTTCCAAAACTGCTAAACGGTGTCCGTCCGTGGCTGCAAATTCTAAAGTATCTTGTTTCAGGGTTAAATGTACACCTGTGAGGACTTGCTTGGTTTCATCTGAACTGGTAGCAAATAAAGAACCTTTCAACCCTTCAATTAGTGCCGCAGTAGTAAGATGAATTGCTTCGGCGTTTTCAATCACTGGTAATTCAGGAAACTCCTCTGCCCCCATAGCCCGCACTTGATAACGTCCGCTTTTGGGTTTGAGAGTAACAATTATACCTTCTCCAGTATTATCTCCTGATTGGTCATCAAGGGTAATTTCCCCTTCTGGTAAGCGAGAGGTGATATCTACAAGCAGTTTGGCAGGGAGAGCAATTGTCCCACCTTCTAATACCTCGGCAGTAAAACTGGTACGGATACCTAAACTGAGGTCAAAAGCCGTTAAACTGACTTGATTAGTTTCGGCATCTGCTTGTAATAAAATATTGGCAAGGACAGGGTGAGTTGGTCTGGACGGGACTGCACGACTGACGAGGGAAAGATTGCTACTAAGATCACTTTGAGAACAGATTAATTTCATCTTTAAAATAAATAATCAAAAGAATGGGTAATTGGTAATTGTAATTGGTAATGGGTAATTGGGTGATTAACCGATTTCCCCATTACTTCGTAATCCTAACTGCTCAAAGCCTTGATAAACCGTTGCAAACTCTTAAACACACTGGGTTTTCTCGTAGGTGTAGCGTCCGTAGTGTTTTCCCTTTGTCCCCCCATGAGAATCGCGTCTAATTCATCACCGGAGGGTTTTTTAGGGAGTTCGGCAACTTTTTGATATTCACCCGCTGTTTCTAGCCATACTTCCCATAGTCCAGGGTAGCAGCGGAAAAGGGCAGATTCATCATCTACAGGACGGATATAGTAACAAGATTCGATGGTACTAATGAAGCGACGACGGGTTTCTCTGGCTGTGTAACCAATACCAACTACGCTGGAATCTTCTAGCCTGGGTGTTAACATGATGACGGGACGTTCCCCAATCAGTTCACACAACTTTTCTAATTGTGGGACTTCTACGGAGGTGGGAGCAATAAATAGGAAAATTTCATCTTCTGGCTGAATTTTCGCTTCTAAAGATGCAGCCCTACCTGTACCAATATCGGAAATTTGGAATTGGGCATCTGTCCAATCACGACGGGCTAATGCAGCCGCACCAGCATCAGCAAAGAAGACTTTGAGACGGGATTCATATTCAGTGAACAGGGGAAGAAACTGTTCTGCAACTGTCATGAATTTGAGTTCTGGAAATAATAACTCAACTTGAATCCGAGTCATACCATCAGCTAAAGCTGATTTTACCGCTTCAGTTGATTGAGCGATCGCATCTTCTAGGGTTTTGGGTAGTTCAGCCATAGTTTACAAAGTCTCTATATCAATCTTTAATTATCTCACTATAGTTATTATTAAGAGTTGTTTCTAAAGTTATTTTCTGCAAACCTTTTTCTAAAGCTACTGAAAAACAGATAAGATCCGAGTAATTAGCACATTGTCTGACATGATTTTCAATGACGCGATTTATTCATGACCAATTTTCAAAGGACTATTTAGAAGAATTACTCAAACCCTATGGAGAAATTCAAGCACCTAGTCGCGTTGCGGCAGAAGTTCGAGAAATAGATGTATTATTTTCGCCTTTTTCTCCACAAAATCCTAGTTTAAAAATATTAGGGTTATTGGGGAAGATAGCCACTAAACCTGCAATCTTTGAACCTTTTCGCAATCCAGCAGCCAAAGAAGAAATATGTGATTGTCTGTTAAAATTACTGGAAGTGCGGAGTGCATTACAACGAGAAGCAAACCGCAATAAAACTTCTATTCAAAATATAGAAGTCCCGCAATTATGGATTCTCACTCCTACTGCATCTTCCACTATCCTCTCAGGATTTGGTGCAACTCAAAAACCAGACTGGGTTGCAGGAGTACATTTTTTACCTGAGTATTTACGGACAGTCATCGTTGCCTTGCATCAGTTACCATGTACTCAAGAAACATTGTGGTTGAGAGTATTGGGACGTGGCACAGTTCAAAAACAGGCAATTGATGAATTAGCAGCACTACCGGCAAATCATCCATTTCGGAAAGTGACGCTAGAATTGCTATACAACCTCCAAAAAAACTTGAACATTAATCAACAAATAGAAACAGATGATAGGGAGTTAGTGATGAGATTAGCACCGCTTTATCAAGAAGACAGAGAAAAAGCTAGACAAGAAGGAAAACAACAAGGACAGCAACTAGGAGAACAACAGATAATTCTCCGGTTATTAAAGCACCGATTTGGGGAACTTGAATTATCTTTAATAGGGCAAATTCAAGGATTATCTACTGATGAATTGGAGTCATTAGGAGATGTATTATTAGATTTTTCAAAAGTTGGTGATTTAGAAGTTTGGTTAAGGGAAAAAGCCAGCCAACAATAGTGATTCTCTAATTATTGAGAATGACACATCTGGTAAAAAAGTAGAGACGTTCCATGGAACGTCTTTACAAAGGTTTTAGAAAGCGTATATTTAATTCCTTCTGGAAATTAACTTCATACTAAACATAGTTTCAGATTTAACAATAATTCTGCTATGATGGTTGACTGTGGCATTTGCTCCTAGTCTTGGTGCTTACCGCCCATTTAGCATTTTAAACCATTCGTCCGCCTAAGACTGAAGCCGTGAGTGGCGACAGGCCGATGTTATTTTTGGAGTTCTATGTCTTTTTCTAATCTCGGCTTGTCCCCGGAAATTGTCCGTGCTGTCACTGAGCGAGGATATAATCAACCCACACCAATCCAGAAACAGGCTATCCCTGTGGTATTGGCTGGTGGTGATATTATGGCTGGAGCGCAAACTGGTACAGGCAAAACTGCCAGCTTCACTTTGCCGCTGTTACATCGGTTATCTGCAAATAAGAACGTTCCCAGTCATTCTACTGGATTTTCCCCAATTCGGGCGTTAATTCTGACACCTACCCGTGAACTCGCTGCACAGGTGCAAGAAAGTGTCCGTGATTATGGTAAATACTTAAATCTGAATTCAATGGTGATGTTTGGGGGAGTCAGTATTGGTCCCCAAAAACAGAAATTGCGAACCCGCGTAGATATCTTGGTTTCAACTCCAGGACGATTGTTAGATCATGTTCAACAAGGGACTCTGAACTTGTCCCGTGTGGAAGTGTTGGTACTGGATGAAGCAGACCGAATGCTGGACATGGGTTTTATTAATGATATTCGCCGCATTCTTTCGCTTTTGCCCAAACAACGCCAGAATTTGCTATTTTTTGCGACATTCTCAGATAAGGTGAAAACTCTTGCGGCTGGGTTAGTACATAACCCGACAATGATTGAGGTAGCACGTCGGAACGTAACTGCGGCAACGATATCACAGAAAGTTTATCATGTTGACCGCGATCGCAAGCGGCAATTACTTTCTCATCTGATTCAGGAAAATAACTGGTATCAAGTATTAGTGTTTAGCCGCACGAAGCATGGCGCTGACCGGTTGGTGAAGCAGTTGGGTGAAGACCGCATTCAAGCGATGGCTATTCACGGTAATAAGAGTCAGGGAGCGCGAACTCACGCTTTAGCTAAGTTCAAAGATGGGACTTTGCAGGTATTGGTAGCAACGGATATTGCTGCGCGTGGACTTGATATCAGCGAACTACCCCACGTTATTAATTACGATTTACCTAATGTCCCAGAGGATTATGTGCATCGTATTGGTCGGACTGGACGCGCAGGTGCGGAAGGTCAAGCGATTTCCCTTGTATGTGTTGATGAACATCATTTGTTAGCGGATATTGAGCAACTAATTCAGCAGCGTTTACCGAAAGAGGTGGTGGCTGGTTTTGGAGTCAACCCGGAAATTAAGGCCGAACCAATTCCCAATGGACGCAAAGCCCCTGCTGGTGGTGGAAATCAGCGAACTCGTCGTTCTGCGCCTAAATCTGCTTCTTCAAAATCACCTAGACAGCCTTCTTCACGCACAGCAGCAGGTGATAAAAAGCCTGGTTCTACTTCTCCTACACCACGTCGTTCTGGTAAACGTAGGTAATGTCTGATTTACTTAAGTAGAACGGCTTGAATAATTCAAAGTTTGTAGTGAGGAATTTATTCCTCATTTGAGGGCTGAAGCCCTTACTACGAAATCATCTCCAGATTTTTTACATTACTTAATCTACTTTGATTTATTTTCGTCTACTTACTTAGACAAGCAGCAACTATAACTAATCCCCGCAAGGGGACGGAAACATTAAAAATTACCAACATTTGGTGATAATTAGAAATTGACAATTATCAATTATCACCTCTTGTTTAAATTACTTTTGCGGCTTGAGTTCAGAAATAGAAGATTCTTTGAATTCTGTCAGACTAAACAGCGATAACATTTCACTCCACTCCTGCTGATAAGTAGTCCGATTTTCCGCCAACTTACTCAAAGTTTCATACCAGATATTATTCTCCGCATAGGGAACATATTGTTCTTGAGAACTGGTTTTCTTTAGTTGCTCTACAAGTTTAGGACTTGGTTCGACTCTTTTAATCCAACCATCAATAGTAATATTAGTTTGTGAACCTTGATCATTCACACAAGCAATTTTGAAAAACCAACGATATCGTTCTCCTGCTAATAGTGGTTTTTCGGTAGTAGGAAGACTAAAATGGACAATCCCTTTTTTATCAGGTAAAGGGAATAAAAGTGGTTTTTGCAAAACAGATTTTCTTTTTTCATTTAATAATCTAAATTGTCCTGGGGGAGATTGAGACGTTCTATCAAATGGGATATAAAACCAGAATTCAGGATAGTCCTTAGTAGTTAATCCTTCATTACTTTGAGGAACTAAGGCCATGAGGCTTTTGTCGCTGATTTGCGAACATTGAGAACGAGTTGCTCCACCTCTAGACCGTCCAGAAGCGTTTCCTTCAGCTTTGTTATTAAAGAGACCGTCAAAAATTGAAGCCTGTACAGGAGACACCAAAGATAGCAGACTACTAGAGAAAATCGTTGTCAAGGTGCAGACTAAAACAGTTCGAGAAAAAAGTGATAATTGTTGACGTTTCATAGGTAGATATCTGGTGAAATAAGTCTTTTATAGTTTACAATGGAACTATCACAGGTGTTATACTTAAAAGTAAACTCATATAGACTTTGTTATTTTAGATACTGAGGGTAAACCAAATTTAACTGAATTAGCTATTGTTGATAGTCAAGGTGTGGTAATTTATGAAGGTTTCTGTGATGGTAATTCTCATGGGTTTCAGAATGTTTTAAATCTCAAAAGTCTCAAAACCTTATTAACAGAATTTCTGACTATTGTTGAAAATAAAAAAATTATTTGTCACTATGCAGAACATGATATTGATATCCTCAAGCATAGTTTTCGACAAGTTGATTTACCTTGGCAAAATTTACAATTTGATTGTACTTGGATTTTGGCAAAAGACTGTTTTCCAAATTTAGAAAGTTATTCTTTAGAGTATCTGAGTAAATATTTGAATCTGCGAGCTAATAATCAATATTTTCTGCCGAATATGGCACATACCGCTAGTTATGATGCCACATTTACTTATCATCTTTATAGAAAGATAATGTTAGAAAATCTCAAAAAACAACCTAATCCCTTTACTAGCAGTCGAGTTGATACTCCTTTTCAGCATCATCCAGATTATGCTGATACTTATCATCGAGAATTTCAGATTTTACAAACTGCTTTAAATAATATTAAATTAGATCCTAATCATCAGAGTAAAGGTGTAGTTGTTATTGGAGAACCAGGTACTGGTAAAACTCATTTAATGATGCGACTTGCTAATGAGAGATTATCAAGTAATAGATTACTATTTATTCGTCAACCGAATAATGCCCAATTTGTACTTTATCATATTTATAGTAGAATTTTAGAATCCCTAGTTGAGAAAGCCGGAAATTTACCTCAATTATACTCTTTAATTATTAACACTTTTCGGAAAATAGTTAGTCTTAATGATAGAGATGTTACACAAAAAGATATAGATATTTTAAAAGCCTTATATGATTTAGAAGATAATAGTATTAGTGCTTTAAGTAAAGAAAATACACAACGAAAACGAGAATATTGGCAATATATAGAAAAGACGATTAATGAATGGTGGATGAGTAATTATGCTCCGGGTAGTTTTGCTTTATCTATCATTAAAGGCATGGTTAAATATTGCAGTTATACAGATTATAAATATAGAAATATTACCACTCGTTGGTTAGCAGGAAATGTTTTAACTGACGAAGAAGCTGAAACCGTTGGTTTACCAAATTGGGGAGAAGAAATTAGTAAAGAAGCTTTTTCTTTAGAAGCTATTTCAGTTTTAGGTAAATTATCTGTTTTAGATGAACCTTTAATTATTATTTTTGATCAATTAGAAGGTTTAGGACTTCCTCACAATCAAGAAATCTTGTTAAATTTTGGGGAAGCTATCAAAGAAATTTTCACTCATGTTCCCAATAGTTTAATTATTTTGAATTTATTTCCTGATAGGTGGGAAAAATTTCAAACAACATTTGATCAATCTATTATTGGGAGAGTATCTCAATATCAGGTTTCTTTACGTCAACCGACAGAAGCGGAAGTTAAATCTATTCTCAAAGTGAAAATACAAACTGTAGATATTACCTTAGAACAGTTATTTTTACCTGAAGATTTAGATGATATCTTAGGAAAGAAACCTATTCGTGCGGCTTTAAATCGTGCGGCTAAATACTATGACTATAGAGTTAATGGAATTCCTTTACCAGAGGAAAGAAAACCAATTCGGGAATTAGATAGTAATGAAAAAATAGAACAGCAATTAAAATTTGTACAGCAACAGCAACAAACATCAATGGAAGTTTTAAGTCAGCTAATTCAAGCTATACAATCACCTAATGCTGTTGATTTAAGCAACTTACAGAATAGATTAGCAACTTATTTATCTGGTGAAACTGCAATTCCTGTAAATCCTGTAATTGAATATCTCAATGAACATAGAATTGAGTTAGAACAAAAATATCATAATCCATCTATTGTTAGTGATGGTGATGATGTTGGTAAGTTGAGGAATATTGCTGAAGCTTTAACTCATATCTAGTCGTTTAAATTAACACAATATCGTTTAGGGAAAAAGGTATTACCAGAACATATTGTCATAGAAAAGGGTAATCAATATCATGTAATTGCTTTTTTAGAAATTAGTGGTACTCCCTTTACGAGTCGGATTAGTAATTTTAATGAATTGGTGATTAATAATCCTCAAAGCCAATTTTATTTAATCAGAGATGAACGTCAACCAGGCATTACTGCTAAAGTCGGTAAAGAAAGAATACAACAACTAGAAAACAGTGCTAATGGGAATTTTGTTCTGTTTAATAAAGAAGATAGAATTCTCTTCGATTTGATTTATGATCTAATTATCAGTATTCATAATAAAGATTTAGAGATAGATTTGGAATCAGCTTTAACTTTTGTTACTACTCATCAAGAATGGTATCACTGGATGTTTACAAAGTTTGGTTTTACTCCACCCAAAAAATAAAATCATCATCTCGTTCCTATGCTCTGCATGGGAATGAATGTAGGAAGACTCTGGCTTCCTTTGTACTTGAGGCAGAGCCTCAATGATAGCATTCCTAGTCAGAGACTAGGAACGAGATGAAAGGTTACAAATTACGTAATTTGTAAGTTAGATAAATCACTCCACTTCCTGTAGCAATCAAGGATAAAGCCGGAGGAACTAAAGGAACCCAACCGCTTTGGGACACCATAATCACAGCGCAAGCGGTGTATAGGACAGCTACAGAACCAACCATACCCATAACTAGATAAGAGGTGCGGTTAAGTCGCCAACAGACGATACCACCGACCAAAGACCAACCAAAAATCCAAGGGATTTCATAATCAAAAGGCCACCACCAAATCAAGGGACGATTATCCAAGACAGCGCTGAGAATCTGGCTAATCATTTGTCCATGCAATGTCACCCCTGGCACATCCCCATAGGGCGTATTCCAATAATCTGCTTGTCGGAATTGTCTGTCTGTGAAGCCAACTAAAATAATCCGATTTTTAATCTTTTCCGCTGGTACTTTGTTGTTCAGAACATCTAAAATATTGACTCTGGGGGCAAACTTATCAGCATCACCCTGATAAACGCGATATTTCAGCATGGTTTGATAACCTTGAAGCTGGTTGTTATTAAACCCTGAATAGCCACCACCATTGCCCGTTAGTAGGGGAATTGCGGTTTTTCCAAAGGCCATGTCTTGATCATATTCTCTCGTTTCTGGATTTAAAGGAGAAATATATTTATGACCTTGTGCTTCCAGATAACGACGCGCAATTACTAAACTCAAAGCTTCCTGAACATTGCAATATTTAGGTTCTGATTTTTGCATCATGTAATGTCTGCGAACAAAGCGAGCGCCTTGAGAATCATCATCCACCAAATCACTAAATCCAACCCGTTCTAATGGCACTTCTGGGGGATGTTTAAAGCCCGGAATATTTTGACCACGTTCATTGATATAACTGTTTTTACACAATGCAATAAAGTTTGTCGTTTCTCGGAGACGTTTACCCAAACCGCCTTCTGCTGGAAAATTCCGAATGAAATCTAAACTAATCATACTGGGTTGATTTGGGGAGAGGATTTTCAGTAAATCATCCACAGCAGCATCAGCAATTGAACCTCTTCCTTGTTGATATTTCGGGTTTTCGTTCATCCTATCAATGCTTTCAGGATCAACATCCACCATCAAAAATCGTTCATCTTGTGGTTCATTAGGACGTAGCCGCGCTACTTGGTCATAAGCCGCTAATTCTAATGGCTGCATGATTCCCAACAACCGCGCTATGAACATGAAAATTGTCACACCTAAGCTAGTTAAAAATACGCTGCGAAGTTTAATTTTGCGATAGGGGAGAGCGCGACTAGCAGTAAGATATTCTAGCTGGAGGTTGGTAGGACTTGGTTGTTTGTTTTCAGACTCTTTTAGCCATTCCTCAGATGCTGCTAAATCTTTTCCCCGCAGCAAGAAACTATCATCACGTTTCTGCTGTTCCCATTCTTTAGACTTGAGCAATAAACGAGTGTGATTTTTGACATAATCTGGATCTGCATCCAAGGTTCTGGTTAATTCCCCAAAATTGGTGAGAAAATCGCCGCCATGTTTGCGAAAATCAATCCATTGTACTTTTGCTAAACCAGGGTGAAGACTATCAACATCAACGGGTAAATACAAAACTGTGACAATACGCTTATTCAGTTTAATTGCATATTCCACTTCTGTCGCGCAATAGTTGGAACTAATCGAATTAGGAGAAATAATGAATAAGAAATTGTTAGCAAGTTCAATTCCTTTATACATTTCTTCCTCAAAATCAGTCCCAGAGATGATGCTTTCCTGATCAAACCAGGTAGTTTTATTTTGAATTTGCAGTGTATCGTTGAGTTTACGGGCAAAGTCTGCATCAGCATTAGAGTAGGAAACAAATACATCTAAAACCGCATTGGGTGGTTGCTTGAGACTTTCCGCAATGAATTCTTCTTGTATAGGTAAAGACGGTTGCTGTGTTTTTGGTTTTGCTACCTTTAACCAGGCTTCCGCATTACGGAGATCGTTATTTCGTACCAGAATACTAGGATTACGTTTTTGTCGTTCCCACTTTAAAGCCTTTGTCAGAATCAGTTTGTGCTGGTGGTGGTAAGCCGCATCTTGATGGAGAATATTAATTAAATTATCGGTATCAGCCGATTCTTTGCCCTCTTCTTCCTTGTCGGTAAAGTCTATGAATTGGATATTACGCAATTCTTGGGGAATTTGATCTAAGTCTAATGGTTGTATTAATAGGGGAATAATCCGCTTTTTTAGAGACAACGCATAGGTAAGTTCCTGTTGACAATATTCTGATGCTAAAGAAGATGGAGACATGAGAAAAACTAAATTATCTGCTTCTTCAATCCCGCGATTAATTGCTGCTTGAAAATCTGTCCCAGTTTGAATATCAGTTTTATTTGTCCAAACTGTGAAGCTTTCCCGCATCAAGGTTTTGGTAATTTTCTCCATGAACTCCCGTTCTTTATCCGAATAGGAAAGGAACACCTGAGTCATCAAATTATTGGCGTTTTTAACACTTTGACAAATAAAAGCACAATGTAAATCTGTGGGTTCACAAGGTGGCTGTTCCTCTTTGAACCTGATTTTTAGCCATTTTTCTGCCTCTACTCGTTCATCGCCAATTAAGAGGCAACTGGATTGTTG
Source organism: Dolichospermum sp. UHCC 0406 (assembly GCF_009712025.1). Taxonomy (NCBI): domain Bacteria; kingdom Bacillati; phylum Cyanobacteriota; class Cyanophyceae; order Nostocales; family Aphanizomenonaceae; genus Dolichospermum; species Dolichospermum sp. UHCC 0406. Next base: position 89,528 of record NZ_VILA01000015.1, on the reverse strand, counting down.
TTGCTCCCGTTCCCACTCCAGAGCCTTGGCTAAAAAATAGGTATGTTGATGCACATATTCTTGATGACGAGTCAACAGTTCTAATAATCCCGTAAAGGATTGCTCAAAGTCATCTATGCCTTCACGAAAATATACCCAGTTAATTTTGCCAATAGCCGGGTGCATATTCGGGAAACTAGAATGCAATCCCTTTGATTTATATATCTCCCACTCGCTGGGATCTTTGCCAGGGTTACGTTGCTGCCAAATTTCTTCGGTAATTTGCTCTACGTGCAGCAAGGGAATAATCCGTTTGTTCCGTTTGAGTGCTAGGTCAATTTCTTTACCGCAATATGGTGAGTTAATGGAATGGGGAGCGATAATAAAGAGAAAATTATCTGATGTTTCGATGCCATCATCAATTTGCTTCTGGAAATCAACACCCAGAGGAATATCATTTTGGTCAAACCAAATTTCTAGTTTTTCTTCTCTGAGTCGGTTATGAAGTTTGGTAGCAAAGGCTTTGCTATCGGCTCTGCCATAAGATATAAATGCATCTTGAAAATCGTTCATTAGTCATCTCCAAAAAATTAAGTGATCTTAGTCATTGGTCATTAGTCATTAGTCATTGGTAAATTCTTTCTCCCTGCCTCCTGCCTCCTGCCTTCTACCTCCTACCTCTTTTAAAGCCAACTTCCAACTAATACATAAGGCGCCCAAAAACGCGGATGATCATAGTTGGGATCTTTTAGTAAAGCCTGTTGTGCTAGACGCAGTGCTTCGGCTCTGCTGATGTTGGGTTCTCCTAAGTGCTGGTAAAATTCTTTAATAAAGGGTACGCTTGACTGATCATCTAAATCCCATAAACTAGCGATCGCACTACTCGCTCCTGCTTGCACTGTTGTCCCTGCAATACCCATGACTTCTTGATCGTTTCCTGTAGCTGTTTGACAAGCGCTCAAAATTAATAGTTCAATGCCTTCATTAGCACTTTTCCTTTGGGTTCTGAACAGTCTATCAAATTCAGCAATTTTCAATTTTCCATCTGCTGTCACCACAAATGTATTTTCTCTATCAGCACCAAAAAAACCATGAGTGGCTAAATGGACGATATCAAATTTAGCAGTATTGAGTTTTTTATTGAAGTTTTGATTGGTAAATTCTTGTTCAGCAATCCAACTCACAGATACTCCTGTTTTCTGGATTTCTCTAACTTCTTGAGCAACACCTGGCAAAGAAGCAAAACCAGGAACGCTCTTAGGAGGATCTATTAAACTAGCTGCCAATATTTTCATTTCTTTTCTTTGTAAAGGCATAGGATCACGAACTTGTAAACCTAAAGCTAAAGAAACGGCGTATTTCTCCATCAAATACTTTTCTCCATCATAAAGTGCGGCCATAGGAATTCTCCGCAGTGAACCATCCAAAACAAAAATTAAAGTGTTAATTTTGCTTTTTTCTAGTTTTTCTTCTATTGGTTTAATTAGCCAGTTATAGACTTTTTGACCAGCGGTTTGGACTTCTTCATAAGCACCAGGATCTTGAAGAGATTTATACAAATTGGTTAAAGTATTTTCAATTTCTTGTTTGGATAATTTGGTCGCAGGATAGTGATATAAGTTGGGATTATTAGGTTCTCTGAGAATAACTTCTAAGCGATCATTCAAAATAATTGAGTAAATTACTGCGGCTGTTTTGTCTTTAGTATCAATCACCTCATCAAGTTGTAATTTACTATCTTGACAAGCTTGTTGCAAAAAGTTTTGTAATTTCGCTACTTGCAAAGTTTCTAATACTTGACGAGCTTGTTTGAGGTTGTCTTGACTAGGTTCTGGAGATTGTAATAACAAATTTACTAATCGGCGATATACAGGTTCGACACTTTCTTTGAATGAATACTGCACATCTGCACTACTAGCAACTAAATCACCCCGAATACTTTGGAGAGTATTAAATGCTTCAGTATATGTGGCGATAGCGAGGCGCTCCGTAGGAATCGCCCCTTTAATATCTCCTTGTTGATAGCATTCATTTTCACCTTGACAAAGAATCCGTCCGATTTGCCATTGCCAACGATAGGTGATATCTTGGGCTTGAATTGACTGTGATAAATTTAGGGCTTTTTGAGTTAAGTCTTGAGCAATATTCCACTGTTTTGTTAATTCATATATATGTCCTAAATTCCCCAAAACAAAAGATTGCGATCGCACATCTTGAATTTGTTCGGCTTGTTGACGAGCGACAGCTAAGATTTGGGCAATTGTTTGTAAATTTACGGGTTTTTCTTCATTTAATTTCATCAAACTTTGAGCAAAGTTTACCTGAGCATATATCCCCGCACGACCCAGAGATAATTTAGGAATTAGATTTTGGATTTGCGGATAAAGTAATTCAGCTTCTTGCCATTTTTCTATTTCTATCAATAATCGCAACCGATTAATTTTGGCTTTAATTTGAATTTGTATAGGAGTTTTATCAACTTCTGCTTTTTGATAAAAATTAATTGCTGCAACTTTTTTTTCTCTTGCTGCTGCAATATTTCCCTGGGCAGTTTTTACATTTGCGTCAGCACGGACAACATTACCTAAAGCAAGATAAGCCGATGCAATAATTTCTTGTGATTGTAGTTTTTGGCCAATTCTGAGACTTTCTTCAAAGTTTGATTTTGCTTTTTCCAAATCACCTAACACCCGAAGAGCGCCGCCTACATTACGAATATTAATAGCTTTAGTGAGTGAATCTGGTTGATTTTGCAAGGTTGCTGCTAAATTTTGAAAAACAGCATTTGCCCGTTTATATAATCCTAAATTCTGTAATGCTTGACCCTGGTTAATTCCCATCAGGATAGCTTTGTTACTATCTCCTAACTTTTGGTAAGTAGCTTCAGCTTGTTGCCAAGATAATACAGCATCTTCTGGTTTTCCCTGTGCCAGTTGTAGACTAGCTTTAACATCCCAAGCTTGCGCCCAAATAGCAGAACTTTGTGAATAATTAGGAGTTTTTTGCAGAATATTCATAGCTTCTACAATGGTTTTGTTAGCTTCTTGGATTTCTCCAGTTTGCTGATAATTCAGAGCCATATTAATCAATATAACAGCCTTTCCTAGCTGATCTCCATTACTTTGATAATCTTGTAAAGATTCTTTTAATAAAGTTATTGATTCAGCAAATCGTCCCTCTGTATATAAAAGTTGTGCTTGGGTTTCTTGGGAATTAATAACTGATTCAGGATTATTTTTCGCAATTACTGGTGAATTCAATATACAAATTATAGCTATGATCAAAGCTAAAAATATATAGCGAAGCCAGCGAGGCAATGATACAAGAAAACGGGTGATTGATAAATTCATTTTTAGTTAGTGAATGTTGATTATATGTAAGGGGAGAAGTCAGCCTGGGAATGAATTCCCATTCTTATAGCAAAAGTCATCTAAAGATGACTAAATAACCCAGAAATTTTATTAGTCCGTTAAAACGGACTTGAGCTATGAGACAGGGAATTTATTCCCTGGTGGGTGTGTATAGAGAATATTGAACAATTAAATCTATCAAGGACTGTATGTGAGAGAAAAATACAAACCATTTTCTTGCCATGTTTCCTTTTTGGAATTATTTTCTGTTAAGGGAATCCCCCAATCCAAACGAGCATTAAATTTACTACTTTGTCGCCATATTAGTCCTAAACCTGCTCCTAGTAAAGTATTATTATCAGGATTTGAGCCACCATTATTCCAGCCAGTTCCTAAATCGAAAAAAGGTGCTATTTGTAAAAGTCCTTGGAGTTTTGGAACTCGCAAAACTGGTAATCTTACTTCTGTAGACGCTAAAAAACCATTATCTGTTAATAAACTATCCTGACGATATCCGCGCAGGGTTTTTTGTCCACCTAAACCAAATTGTTCTAGTCCCAACAACTGCTTATTTGCTAATTGTAAATTTGTTTGCATTAACAATATGGTATCTGGTGCTAATTGACGCAGCCATTGTCCTTGTCCTCGCCAACTAAAAAAGCGACTATCAGGTTCATTACTATTAATAGTGGCATCTAAAATATCTAACCCTAAACTAAATTGAGAACGGGCTGTTAAAACTTGTTTACTACTGCGTTGACTCCATTCTTGAAAAAATCGCAATGCAGAAATTTTCGTTTTCCCATTATTATCTGCACCAACTCCTAGAGGAAAAGGGCCAATATTGTCAGTTCCCAAAAATGTTTGACTCATTTGTTGGCTGGCCGTGAGTCCCAAAGTAAATTCTTGAGTAGGCGTTTGTACGAGTGGCTGCCGAAATTGTAACTCGTAGAAGCGGGACTGAGAGGTAATATCTAAGGTATTAAAAGGACGTTCAATTACATTATTTCCTGTCGCACCATAGTTGAAAATTAATTTACCATTGCGGGCATTTACGGGCAAACTATAACTAATATCTATGCCATTACTTCCATCTGTATTCGTATAACCAAAATTGAAACCGTCTCCCAGTCCTAATAAATTGGCTTCATTAATATTAATTCGTCTTCGCAAACTGCCGACACTGGGACTGCGTTCATTATCTATAGATAGTTGAGTTTGGAAAGAATCAGCTTCAGTAACTTTAACTTCTAAAATATTTGTCCCTGGACGGATACCGGTTTGTAAATCCGCAGATATATTTTTAATTAGAGGGTCAAGTTGTAAGAGTTGCAATCCTATGAGGAGGCGATCGCGTGAAAATGGTTTACCAGCAGCTAGGGAAAGGCGATCGCTAATATAGCTACGATTTAAACGGCTTGTACCAGTAACATTAATCTTCTCTAAACTTCCTTCTACCAACTGCACCACCACCACACCATTCTTAATAGTTTGGATGGGAATAATTGCCCCAGATGTCACATAGCCTTTATCAACATATAATTTCGTAATCTGGGAACGGACTTGCAGCAGTTCAGTAAAGCTAATTTGCTTCTTCGTATAGGGTGCAGTTACTTTCGCCAATTCCTCAGCACTAAAAACCGTATTCCCAACAAACTCAAACCGTTCCACTACCAATGTTGTAGATAGGGTCTCTGGAGTCACTTGGGGTTGGTTCGGTATTGGTGATGGAATTGGGAGGAGTTGGTCAGGTGGTGGTAATACTGGCAGCGGTTGGGCTTCTGGTAGCGATTCTCTCGAAGGCGGTTTAACCTCTGGAGGTATTTGGGCTAATAAAGGTTGTGCATGGAAACTAGGAACAATAATTGATACCAATGGGAATATCACCCGCCAAAACCCAAATAGATGAGGTTTTGTAGCGGTTTCTAAAGTTATGCGAGTAGATGCGACACCAAGAAAATTCATAGTTTATGATGGTTCTGAGTAATCCTACATAATTGACTAGATAACCCAGAGTAGAAATTAGTAGAAATTACAGGTTGAGCAATTAAAACTATATCACCATTTGCATTCCGTACCATACCCTGAGCTTCTATTAAAGGAGCAGTAGTAGTAGGTACTACTCCTATCGGTAAAATTGCTCGATCACCTTTTTCTCTTGTCACCCATTTAGCTGGCAATGCCCCAACAGTCAGCACATCATCAGGACTAGGTGGCAGTCCTCCCCGTCCAGTAATGACAAATTCACTTTGACTCTGAGCCGAGTTACTATTATTAGAATTACAATCTTGAGCAATTAATCCTGATGGATCTATTAAATTTACAGGTATGGCCACAAGTCCCTGACTAGGATCAATCCCTAAACTTTGAATTGCTACAGTTCCATCTGTTCCCACATCAGAACTAGCAGTAATATCACTTGTTTCATTAGTCCGAATGGTTTGTAATTGCGCTGTATTTAATCTTCCTCTTGTCTCTAATCCCAGCACTCGAATCGCACTAATATCAATCTTGCCACCATTTCCACCAAAAGCATTAGCAATGATATCACTGTCTTCTGTGGAAACAGCAACTACATAACCATTTTTAGCATTAATAGTAATTTTTCCGCCATTGCCAGGATTATTTGCTGAACCTGCTGTAGTGGAAATTTCGCTGTTATGACGCAGGAGTAAATTTTCTGTTGTCACGTCAATATTACCACCATTACCACTGGCATTTCTAGCAGTAATAGCAGCATTATCTAGTTTGAGTAAATTAGTTTTCATAGTAATAGTTCCCGCAGAACTTGTGTTTGCAGAACTGGTACTATCAACTTCTATTTTGGCATTATCTGTTAAATTAATGGCTAGGGAAGTGATGGAAATATCACCGCCATTACCAGTTCCTGAACTTTCAACCGCTAATTTTCCTTGTCCGGTAATGTTAATATTTTGCGACGCTGTAATATTGACGCTACCACCATTACCACTACCTTTAGTAAAAGCTGATATTTGTCCACTATTTTCTAATTTTAAATCGCCAGTTTTTAAGGTAATATCTCCGGCTTTTCCTGCACCTGTTGTATAGGCAAAAATGCCTGAAGGTTGACCTTGACTGGTAATATTTGCTTGAATGGGATTAGGTTCTAGAGAGATTTGCAAATTGTAGGATTTTGGGATGCCAAAATCATCGTTACCACTAGGAACACCTTGACCATCAGAATCACTAACTTGAATATAATAAGTTCCCCCTTGAGTGAAAGTATATCTCAGATATGGGTCTTGTTGTAAAGTCATTTTAGCATTACTTCCTGCCGCACCAAGACCATGAGGACTATCATTATTAGATGCTAATTCTTTACCCTGGCTATCTAATAAGGTTAATTTTGTATTCACTGCTGGAAAGATTTTGTAGTCACGAGTATCTTTAGTTCCAGAGGAATTATCACCAGTATAATCAATATCAAAAACTGCTTTTGTCCCAGCATTTACTTTGATAGCATAAACATGAATTTTATCATCTCCTGTAGCTTTTAAAGAAACATAAGGAACTCTAGTAGAATATTCTACATTCCTATTTTTTTGCTGAGGATTGTTAACATAAAAATCACTAGCTTGTAGTTGCTGTGCTGTAGAAATTGAATTATTTGTTCCTATATCTAGAGTTGGTTTTTGCAAAGGATTATTAACATAAAAAAGACCATAATCATCAACATAATCAGTTTTAATTATATTTTGCGGTGGTAAAGCATTAGGATCAGAATTAGTAAAGTTAGAATCAACTCCACTAATGGTGATACTATCACTAGCATCAACGGTGATTTCTCCGGCTTTTGATCTTCCTTCCCCTTCTGTTAAGGCTTGAATTTGACTGCCATTTGACAAAGATAATGTGCGAGAATTTAATTTTATATTGCCACTATTTCCTGATGCGATTTTCGTGGCTGATGTACTAATACTACTATTAGTATTCAGAGATATATTGCCATTGGCGACATCTAAAGAAATATTCCCGGCGTTGCCTTTATCTGTGGTTAAACTTTGCAAACTACTACCATCTTTTAAAGAGACATTTTCAGCAGTAATTTTAATATTACCTGCATTACCACTGCTATAAGTTCCAGTATTAATCACAGCATAGTTAGTGAGATTAAGATTTTGTGCTTTAACCTCAATATTACCACCTTGTCCTGTGCTACCTGGTTCTAATGTGGTAAATAACCGACTATTATTTAAGTTAATATCCCCTGTGGAATTTAATTCAATTTGTCCAGATTTACCACTACCATAGCTAGAACTACTAAGATCACTATTTGTTAATTGTATCAAGGGTGAATCTAATTTAATTAGACCGCCATTGCTACCATTTTGTCCATCGCTATTAATCACAATACCATTAATATCTAATTTGTCTCCAGTGAGTTGAATTGTTCCGCCATTTCCGCCTTTTCCTGTAGCATAAGATATAATGTAGGGTATGAATATATTACCTTCAGAGATTTTTAGTGTAATATTTCCCGCATTTCCTGCTGTGCCTAAAGATGAGGAGTCTAGGGATTGAGTGTTGATATTGTCACCAGCAGTCAGAGTTATCCCCCCACCATTTCCTGCTATGCCTGAAAATGAATAGGAGTCTAGGGATTGAGTGTTGATATTGCCACCAGCAGTCAGAGTCATCCCCCCGCCATTTCCTGCTATGCCTGAAAA
>NZ_VILA01000015.1:58114-81268 GCF_009712025.1 Dolichospermum sp. UHCC 0406 | reverse complement strand
ACCATTTCCTGCTGTGCCTGAAGATGAATATGTGGAGGAGGATAGGGATTGAGTATTGATATTGCCACCAGCAGTCAGAGTCATCCCCCCACCATTTCCTGCTGTGCCTGAATTTGAATCTGAGTAGGAGTTTAGCGATTGAGTCTCGATATTGCCACCAGCAGTCAGAGTCATCTCCCCGCCATTTCCTGCTGTGCCTGAATCTGAATATGTTGAGGAGTTTAGGGATTGAGTAGAGATATTGCCTTGAGTGGTTTTAAGGGAGATTGCACCCCCATTTTCTGAAATAGAAGAGGAGTTAATATTACCCGTAGTAATATCATGGATGGCATTTACAGTGATCAATCCAGGATTAACGCCACTGGACGAGGTGATATTTATTTCCCCTCCTTTGGTACTAATATCTTTGATATTAATATTGTCTTTTGCTTGCAAATCTACTAATAATCCAGGTATTGTAGTTGATATATTTCCGCTTCCTGTAATTGTCCCAACTGCATTTAATAATAAACTGGGATCATTAGAGGTAATATTCGGATCTGTATTATTAATTTCTATTTTTCCGTAATTAATATTTCCTCCGGCTTTTCCTTGGAGAGAAATTCCTGTATAGTCTCCAATGTTTAAATCTTGGTTTGCCTCTAATGTAGCTGTTTGAGCTTGTAATTGCCCCTCTAACTTCACATTTTTCGCACTGAATGTTAAATCTTTTCCTACTTCTAAATTCCCCTGACTACTAATATCTCCAGGTTGCGAACCAAACTGCACCCCAACAGGTACACTCATTGTCAATAATGGCATTTGAGGATTAGTTGCACTAAACTCATTACCACCTGGAAATATAAAACTATTAGCTGTACTGGCAAAAAATGCCCCTTTAATATCTAACTGGGCATCTTTCCCAAAAATAATCCCATTGGGATTGAGTAAATATAAATTTGCAGTTCCATTTACTCCTAACGTTCCCAAAATATGAGAAACGTTATTTCCTGTCACTCGACTAAAAATATTATTTATCCCTGAAGGGTTGGCAAAATATACTGACTGTAGGTTATTGACATTAAATTCTGAGAAGCTATGAAATAGACTGCTTCCCCTTTGTGCGCCACCTTCTATTAAGTTAGCAGGAGTAACACGGGAGCTTTCATTGCCCAAAGTGGCATCAGGTGTAATTTGTGCTATAGCTATTTTTGCAGGAGATAGAAGCAAGACAGCCAATAAGGCAAGTGTCCTCAGTGCCGAAGAAGATCCCTGATTTTTCCCTATAGCAGAAAAACTAACTTTGCATTGACTAAAATTTTTAGTGTTACTCACAGTAAATTAATGATATTGTACTGTTATTGACAATTAAATATACTAAGTTTTAACTTAAAATAAGTCAAGTTGGATAAATGGAAAATTTTTTTAAGCTTGCTTTTAATCAAGAGCAAACAGCGATCGCAATTAGGGTATCCGAAGTTGCTGAATTGCCTACTGCACTGGGACAAATGAGCCTTGGTGATTCCCGTCCTATTTTAGTCATAGTCGGGGGTGCAAGTCAGATTAGCGATGCTGATTTTCTCCGTATCCAAAGCTTGTTTGTGGAAGTGTTAGCCCCAATTGCCGAAACCTTGGGCGCTTATGTTGTTGATGGAGGTACAGATGCGGGGGTAATGCGATTAATGGGTTATGCCCGTAATCAAATAAATGCCCAATTTCCTTTGATTGGTGTAGCACCAATCGGCAAAGTGATTCTACCTGAGCAAACTACGACACCATCTGATGATGCTTCACCCCTACAGGCTGATCATACTCATTTTGTGTTAGTTCCTGGCAACAATTGGGGCGATGAATCTCCTTGGATAGTAGAGGTTGCCACTGTTTTAGCAGAGGCTTCTCCATCACTAACGGTGCTGATTAACGGGGGGGAAATTACATTTGTGGATGCTTTGAATAGTGTTACTGCTGGTAGGTTGGTAATGGCGATCGCTGGTAGTGGCAGAACCGCAGATAAACTTGCTTTGGCTGTAGGTGGAAATACTACCGATGAACGAGCTACAAAATTAGCTGCATCAGGTAAATTGCAAACAATTAACTTAGACGCGGAAAAAGAAGAGTTAACCAAAACAATTACTAATTTACTTTCTAGTTAAGGAGTGCATCATGGCTAAAAAAGACCCTTATCGGGAGTTTTTAAAGAAAGATTTTGGCGAGATTTTTGATACATTGAAACTGCCAGCTTTACAAAGAAAGTTTTTAAATTCTCGGTGGTTAGATCAAGTTCTCTGGATGGAAGCACAAGCAGGCCAGGCGCGAAATCGGTATTACACCGCTAGGCTGATGACGATTGTTGGTGGTATAGTTCTTCCTGCTTTGGTGAGTCTAAATCTGAATAATGGTAAAGTCCGAGATACTCTTGTTTGGTCAACTTTTGGTCTTAGTCAAGTTGTAGCAATTAGCGCTGCGGTGGAAGAATTTTTTCACTATGGAGAACGCTGGCGACACTATCGCCGCACAGTAGAATCTTTGAAAACCCAAGGTTGGCAATTTTTTCAATTGAGTGGTTCTTATGTAACTTATAAAACTCATGAAGAGGCATTTACCATTTTTGCCAGCCAGATAGAAGAAATTATTCAACGGGATGTAGAAATTTACGCTACCCAAGTTGTACAAGAGAAGAAACAGGAAGAAAACAAGAATAATGAAAATGGTAGTAATAATGATCAATCAGGAACTTCTAAAAGCAGTTCTAGTACAACCACTTATAAAGATGATTCTGTCGCCCTAACTTGGGGTGATAATTCCGTTTCTAAAGGTGGCAAATCTGCGGTTAATTAACGGTAGCTGGACAGCTAAATATTAGGAACAGGGAATTGGAATTTATGAAAATACTCATCCTCAATGCCGGTTCTAGCAGCCAAAAGAGTTGTCTGTATAACATTACAACCCCGATTCCTAATTTAGCCCCCCAACCTCTGTGGGAAGGAAAAATAAATTGGACTCAAGACCAAAATCAGGCAGAAATTACAGTCAAAACAGCTACGGGTGCAACACTGCAAGAAACCATTTCTGGTGATTCTCGACAGGTGCAATTTACTCATTTGTTATCTACTCTTATTAATGGTGAAACCAAGGTAATTGATGATTTAGCAGCCATAGATGTGGTAGGACATCGAGTGGTACATGGTGGTGAAGATTACCAGAATGCTGTAATAATTACGGAAGATGTGAAACAGGCGATCGCTCACCTATGCAATCTAGCCCCAGCCCATAATCCAGCCGCTTTAGCTGGCATTGAAGCCATTGAAAATAGTCTGGGGAATATCACCCAAATTGCAGTTTTTGATACCGGATTTCACCACACGTTACCCGATGCCGCAGCCATCTATCCTATCCCCTATCAATTAGTAGAACAAGGTATCCGTCGTTATGGCTTTCATGGTATCAGTCATCAGTATTGTGCAAATCGAGCCGCGGAAATTCTTGGTCAAGATTTACAATCTCTGCGGTTAATTACCTGTCATTTAGGTAATGGTTGTTCTTTAGCCGCCATCAAAAATGGTTGCAGTATTGACACAACAATGGGATTTACTCCCCTGGATGGTTTAATGATGGGTAGCCGCAGTGGTTCAATTGATCCAGGGATTTTAATTTATTTACTGCAACAGTATAATTACTCTAGTCAAGAATTAGATAATGTGTTAAATAAATCTTCTGGATTAAAAGGTATTTCTGGAGTATCAAGTGATTTAAGGGAGGTGATAGCCGCAAAAGACCAAGGTAATCAGCGCGCTCAACTAGCTTGGGATATATACGTACATCGTCTCCGGGCTGGTATCGGGGCAATGTTGGCTAGTTTAGCCGGTTTAGATGTTTTAGTTTTTACGGCTGGAGTCGGTGAAAACTCCCCAGGAATCCGTCAAGCAGCTTGTGAAGCCTTGGGATTTTTGGGACTAAAAATTGATGCTGATAAAAACCAGCGCCAACCTATTGATGTTGATATTGCCACATCTGATTCAACCGTGCGAGTATTAGTCATAGAAACTCAAGAAGATTGGGCAATAGCTCAAAAATGTTGCCAATTGGTGCAACAATAATAAAATTGAGGGACTATGGTCATTTTTAATTTTTAATTATGAATTTTTAATTACTGGAAGTATGTTCTTATCTCGTGAAGCTATTACCACACCTTTAGTCGTTTGCTTGTGTATTACCAGTATTAGCTTAATACAAATACCAAAGCTGCAAAAACTATTAACCAGTCAACAATCTATTTCTGTTGAAACTCTGGAAAAAGACCTCAAAAAAGAAAGTCTTCGCTTGAACTTACTGAAAAATGTACCTAGTTTTAGTTATAAAAACCTGATTGCAGATTGGGTATATATTGATTTTTTGCAATTCTTTGGCGATGATGAAGCCAGAGATAGAACAGGGTATCGTCTCAGTCCAGAATATTTTGAAGTTATTTTAGGACGTGACCCCCGTTTTCTAGACGCTTACCTAGGACTTTCTGTAAGTAGCTCTTTATACGGTGGGATGCCAGAAAAATCTATAGCTTTAATGGACAAAGGATTAAAATCTTTATCTCCACAATTACCCAACAAATCCTATTATATCTGGCGTTATAAAGGCACAGATGAGTTATTGTTTTTAGGTAATGCTCAAGCAGCCCAAACATCTTTTCTCAAAGCCGCAGAGTGGGCTAACACTTATACTGACGCGGAAAGCAAGCAAGCAGCATTTAGTTCTCAAAAAACCGCTGAGTTTCTCAGTAAAAACCCAGATAGTAAATCAGCCCGTATTTCTACATGGATGATGGTTTTAAATAATAAAGTTGATCAAAAAACTCGCAAACGAGCCATTCGGGAAATTGAAGCTTTAGGAGGGGAGATAGTCACTAATCCCAACGGTACAAGTAGTATTAAATTACCAGAAAAAGATTAATTGGTCAGTGGTCAGTGGTCAGTAGGGGCGAAGCATTTGCAAGATAAATTATCGGTCATTGCCAAAAATAGTTCTCCAAATGCTTCGCCCGTACAGTTGTCAGTGGTCAGTAGGGGCGAAGCATTTGCAAGATAAATTATCGGTCATTGCCAAAAATAGTTCTCCAAATGCCTCGCCCGTACAGTTGTTAGTTGTCAAGAAAGAGGCAATAGACAATAGGCAATAAATATTTTCCCTGCTCCCTGCCCCTGCCTCTTTTCTCCTGACTCCTGCTGAGAATCGCTACAATAGAACTCCTATCATTCTCATGTTTTAGACTTGCAGGAGGTGGGAGATAATTTTTAGCATGACAGGAGGATTATTTTGAGATATCTTAAAATAAGTTAACATAATTATCATAATGTCCTCTTTCTTAGAGAAGCTAAGTATAAGCAGCAAACCAGTACAGGAGAATCAACATCAGTGAATAATAAAAGATGGAGAAATACGGGGCTGTACGCGCTCCTTTTTATAGTTGTTATTGCCCTAGGAACAGCATTTTTTGACAAACAACCCCAAAGCCGGGAAACATGGCGCTACAGCCAGTTTATCCAAGAAGTTAAACAAGGCAGAGTTGAGAGAGTTAGTTTGAGTTCTGACCGTTCTACAGCTTTGGTAACACCCAAATATGATCCTAATAAAAAGATCGTTACCTTAGTTAACGACCCAGATTTAATCAATACTCTGACAAATAAAGGTGTTGATATTGCCGTATTACCTCAAGCAGACGAAGGATTTTGGTTTAAAGCTCTCAGCAGCTTATTCTTCCCTGTATTGCTGCTAGTTGGTCTATTTTTCCTTCTCCGTCGCGCTCAAGGTGGACCAGGTAGCCAAGCCATGAACTTTGGTAAATCTAAAGCCAGAGTGCAAATGGAACCCCAAACTCAAGTGACATTTGGGGACGTTGCGGGTATTGACCAAGCCAAATTAGAACTAAATGAAGTTGTAGACTTTTTGAAAAATGCCGATCGCTTTACCGCTATTGGTGCAAAAATTCCTAAAGGTGTACTTTTAGTTGGTCCTCCTGGTACTGGTAAAACCCTGCTTGCGCGGGCTGTTGCTGGAGAAGCAGGTGTTCCTTTCTTCTCAATTTCCGGTTCTGAATTTGTGGAAATGTTTGTGGGTGTGGGTGCTTCTCGCGTCCGCGATTTATTTGAACAAGCAAAAACTAATGCTCCTTGTATCGTCTTTATTGATGAAATTGACGCGGTAGGTCGTCAACGGGGTGCTGGTTTGGGTGGTGGTAATGACGAACGGGAACAAACCCTCAACCAGTTACTAACGGAAATGGATGGTTTTGAAGGTAACACTGGCATTATTATTATTGCTGCTACCAACCGTCCTGACGTATTAGACGCGGCTTTATTACGTCCTGGTCGTTTTGACCGTCAAGTTGTGGTAGACCGTCCTGACTACGCTGGAAGAAGCGAAATTCTCCGAGTTCATGCTCGTGGTAAAACTTTATCTAAAGATGTAGACTTGGATAAAATTGCCCGTCGGACTCCTGGTTTTACCGGTGCAGATTTATCTAACTTACTCAACGAAGCGGCAATTTTAGCCGCCCGTCGGAATTTAACGGAAATTTCGATGGATGAAATTAATGATGCAATTGATCGTGTATTAGCGGGTCCGGAAAAGAAAGACCGGGTAATGAGCGAAAAGCGCAAAACTTTGGTTGCATACCATGAAGCAGGTCACGCTTTAGTTGGGGCTTTAATGCCTGACTATGACCCTGTGCAAAAGATTAGCATTATTCCCCGTGGTCAAGCTGGTGGTTTAACTTGGTTTACCCCTAGTGAAGACCGTATGGACACTGGTTTATATAGCCGTGCTTATTTGGAAAATCAAATGGCTGTGGCTTTAGGTGGTCGTCTGGCTGAAGAAATCATCTTTGGTGAAGAGGAAGTTACTACTGGTGCTTCTAATGATTTACAGCAAGTTGCCAGAGTAGCTAAACAAATGATAACTCGGTTTGGCATGAGCGATCGCTTGGGTCCAGTAGCCCTTGGTCGTCAACAAGGAAATATGTTCCTGGGTCGAGATATTATGTCAGAACGCGACTTTTCAGAAGAAACCGCTGCTGCTATTGATGAAGAAGTGCGGAAGTTAGTTGATACGGCTTACATTCGAGCTAAAGAAGTTTTAGTTAATAACCGCAAGGTTTTAGATGAAATTGCTCAAATGCTGATTGAAAAGGAAACCGTTGACGCTGAGGAATTACAAGAAATCCTTGGTAATAACGATGTGAAAATGGCGGCTTTTGCGTAATTTTTTCTAACCTTTTAAAAAGGGTAATTCTGGGTTTTCTGGAATTACCCTTTTTTTTGAAGTTATAATTGAATTTTTCTCTCTGCGCTCTCTGCGTCTCTGTGGTTCGATTCAAAAATAATTTATCTAACCACAGAGGCACAGAGGACACAGAGAGAGAAAATAGAGAGTTTTTTGCATCAGTTTTGGGACATTTTTTATTTAGAAGTCCCTAAACTTGCATGATACTATTGTTTAATTTATTATTCGATTCCATAAAAACATCTGTAGAGCAGTAACCCGTTATATATCATGGAAGTTTTACCATTACCCAATAATTGGCAAGATATTCAACCTGACGTTGTATATTCTTCGACTTATGATTTGCAAGTTTCATTTAGCGACGAACAAATAAAATTAGGTATAAGATATGATAGTAAAGGAAAGCATTTAAAGGCAATTGCGAAAGGGTTAGTACACCCACAGGGTAGTAGTGGGCTTGTTGATTCTCAAGAAAAAGGATATAATTTAAAGTCTAAAGTGTTAGGTAACGGTGGTGATAGACGGTTTCACGCCAAATATGTTAATGGTATATTACATTTTCCTGGTTTTGTAACACAACATTAATCCAGAATAGATTATGACTACACTTCAATTGAAAAATCACCAAATCTGGCAAGATTTAACTGAGATATTAGAAAATTTAGATACTAATTCTCTTGTTCAAAAACATCTTCAACAATGCTGTTATACAATCAATGGTTATTGGGATGAACAGGATGAATATTATGACTCAATTAGCTTACCTCACACTATAGAAGCAGAATTAGTTAGTAGTTTTGTAGGTGTTACCCAAGATAAACGTTTTCTAAAACTCAAATTTTCTCTTATTGGTACTACTACTATTTATGCTAAAATGATCCCTCATGATCCCCATGATAAATCTTACCCATTCGGAAGTCCAATTATTCAAAATATAGGTGAGTTAGTTCTTATCTATAATGAAAATCTAGAATTAATTGATGAAAATTGGCTTTTAGATATAGATTCTCCTCTACTTGTGCTTGATAAAAGACAAGTTACTAACACCTGAGTAAATGAACCACGAAGGGACGTTCGCGCAGCGTCCCGTAGGGATAGAACACGAAGGAAGAAAAGAAGAAGGTTTGTTTTATCTTATTTGCAAAACTAAGGTTTCTTCTCCTGGAGTAACTAAGGTTTTTCCTACTGGTAAAATGGCTAAAGCATCTGTTTGGGATAAGTTAATTAAGTTCCCAGAGTTTAAATTGCCACTTGTTTGCTGAAATTCATAAATACCATTATTTAAATTTAAGTTACCCCAAATATAAGTTTCCATTTTTCCGTTAGATTTTAACTCGGAATGGGATTTTACTTTTAAAAGTTTTGCTTCCCAACTTTGATTAATTCCTGAAAGTTTTTTGATTGTCGGTTGGACAAATCGCCAAAATGTCACTAATGCAGAAACGGGATTTCCTGGTAAACCAAAATAAAGGGAATTGGGAAATGTGGCAAATGTCAGAGGTTTTCCTGGACGCATTTGCACGGCGCGAAAATGGATTTCTGCCCCCAAAGATGCTAATATATTATCAATATAATCATAATCACCTACAGAAACTCCACCAGAAGAAAGAACTATATCAGCATGATTAATGGCATAATTTATAGTCTCTGTTAATGCAGTTGGATTATCTTTAACAATTCCTAACATTAACACTTCTGCACCTGATTCTTTGACTAAAGCGGCTAAAGCATATTGGTTAGAATCTACTATTTGTCCAGGTTTTAGGGTTTGTTCTGGTGTGACTAATTCATCACCACTAGAAAAAATTGCCACCCGTGGACGACGTAAAACACTGATTTTAGGCAATTGTGCAGCCGCTAAAATGGCAATTTCCGCTGCATTCAGGGGAATTCCTGCTGGTAAAAGTTCTTTTCCGGCTTGGTAAAAGTCTCCTTGGTGTCTAATAAATTCTTGGGGTTGCGGTGTAGCTAAGATAAAAACTTGATTTTCCTGCAATTTAGTTTTTTCCTGCATAATTACAGTATCCGCACCTTTTGGGATGATTGCACCAGTGAAAATCCTGGCTGCTTGTCCTGGTTTAATAGTAATTTGGGGTTGATATCCTGCGGGAATCTCTTCGACAACTGCCAATATGGTAGGATTTTCAGGATTTGAATTTTGTACATCTTCATAACGCACTGCAAAACCATCCATTGCGGAATTATCCCAATGGGGAAAATCTAAAGAACTAATCACAGAAGTTGCTAAAATGCGGTGAGATGCTGTTAATAAATCCACAATTTCAATATCATGTTGTTGATTTAAAGGTTGGACAGCATTGAAAATAATAGTTTCGGCATCTTGGACTGATAACATAATGAATAAGTAGGTTAGCGTTAAAAATTGTCGTTATAGCAAGGCAAAAGGCAAGGGGGAAGAAGTTTTCAGCGATTTTACATTTCTTTACACTGAATAGAAATTTAATAGTTAATTAGTGAGCAGATACCCAACTTCTACTTTAGAATTAGATTATGTATCATATATTTATTTAACTTACCTTTGGGGGTTAAAGTCCCCTGCTTCTACAAGCAGCGGGTTTTGCGTCGGGGTAAAATCCCCGTTGCAAAACGTAATTCTAAATTCTAAATTCTAAATTCTGCATTCTTTTAAGAAGTTGGGGATATTTTATATCTCCCCATAACCACCACCTCCTGGAGTTTCAATGACAAATATATCTCCAGGATTCATTTCTACCACAGCTTTACTTCCTAATTTTTTCACAGTTCCATTATTTCTTTCTACATAATTTTTACCTATCATACCTGCTTTCCCACCACATAAACCAAAAGGGGGAATAACCCGATGATTTGCTAAAATTCCCGCTGTCATATTTTCCAAAAACCGCAACCGTCGAATTACACCATTTCCACCGTGATATTTACCTTTTCCTCCGCTATTTTCCCGAATTGCAAAACTTTCTAAAATTACCGGAAACCGCCATTCTAAAACTTCAGGATCTGTTAATCTAGAATTAGTCATGTGGGTATGAACTGCGTCTGTTCCATTGAAATCTTCACCCGCACCAGAACCACCACAGATAGTTTCATAATATTGATATTTCGTATTACCAAAAGTAAAATTATTCATCGTTCCTTGGGAAGCAGCTAACACACCCAAAGCCCCATATAAAGCATCTGTAATTGCTTGGGAAGTTTCCACATTTCCCGCAACTACCGCAGCCGGATAATGGGGATTTAACAGACAACCTTGAGGAATAATCACTTCCAACGGTTTCATACATCCTGCATTTAAAGGAATATCATCATTTACCAAAGTGCGGAAAACATATAAAACTGCTGCTTTACAAACTGCTGATGGTGCGTTAAAGTTATTATTTAATTGCGGTGAAGTCCCAGTAAAGTCTATTTTAGCATTTCTGAGTTTTTTATCAATAGTAATTTTAACTTTGATCATACTTCCATCATCCAAAGCATAACTAAAACTCCCATCTTTTAAAACTTCAATTACTCGACGAACTGATGCTTCGGCATTATCTTGGACAAAACCCATATAAGCTTGCACAGTTTCTAAGCTGTAGTGTTCTACCATTTTCAATAATTCTTTAACTCCCAGTTCATTCGCTGCAATTTGCGCTTTTAAATCGGCGATATTTTGAGGAATATTCCTCGCTGGGTAAGGTTCACTGCTGAGTAAATTAATTAATTCCTGTTCGCAGAAAACCCCAGAATTAACTAATTGAAAATTATCTAATAAAATCCCTTCTTCTGTGACACTTGTACTATAAGGTGGCATAGAACCGGGAGTTATTCCCCCAATATCTGCATGATGTCCCCGTGAAGCTACATAAAAAATAGGAAGATGAGAATTAAGAAATATCGGAGTAATAACTGTAATATCTGGAAGATGAGTTCCCCCATTGTAGGGATTATTAGCAGCGAAAACATCACCAGGTTGAATATTATTTTTATGAGTGGAAATTAAAGCCTGAATACTTTCACTCATGGAACCTAAATGTACAGGAATATGGGGGGCATTTGCGACCAATTGTCCATGGTTATCGAAAATCGCACAGGAAAAATCGAGCCTTTCTTTGATATTCACAGAAGAACTGGTATTTTGTAATGTTATTCCCATTTGTTCAGCAATTGCCCGAAACAAATTATTGAAAATTTCCAACATGACAGCATCAGGATTTTCAATTTTCTCATTTGTATTTTCCACTGACAACTGACTACTAACAACTGACAAAACCAAATTCTGAATATTAGTTAATTCCGCTTGCCAATGGGGTTCAATAATATTTGTCCCCGTCGCTTCTACAATAATTGCAGGTCCAGAAATACAGTCTCCCGGTTGTAAATTCTCCCGACGATAAACTGGGGTATCCCACCATTTCCCAGCAGTAAACATCTGTACGGTTGTATCTGCAATCGGTAAATTATCATTTATCCGAGAAATTACAGATGGAAATGGGGCATCATGATGTAATACTAACTCCACCGTCACCGCTTCCACAATCAAGGGTTTTTCCTCGGCAATAAAGCCGTAACGCTGACGATGTAACTCTGCAAACTGATTCTGCATTGCTGCTAAATCGGCAAAATTTACAACCAAAGCCGCATCTGTTCCTTCATATCTTAAATACAGCTTTTTATACATTTGAATCCCTGTATTACCAGGATCTTGACGGTTTAATTCTTTTTTTCCCTCTGCTGCTAATTCTGTGAATACTACTTTTAAATTTGACAATATCCCTAATTCTAAAACCGCTTCAATAGCTTTTTCTTTTAACACCCTCACATCTGCCAAACCCATACCATAAGCAGATAAAACTCCAGAATAGGGATGAATAAATACCTGTTTCATTCCCAAAGCGTCAGCAATTAAACAAGCGTGTTGTCCACCTGCACCACCAAAACAGCATAAAGTATACTCAGAGACATCATAACCACGTTGGAGGGAGATTTTTTTAATCGCATTGGCCATTTTATCAACGGCAATGGTAAGAAAACCCGTTGCTACTTGTTCCGCTGTGCGATTATCACCAATTTCTTCTACCAATTCCGCAAATTTACTCTTGACAATTTCTACATTCAATAATTTGTCAGCATTTGCTCCAAATACTTGAGGGAAAAAAGCAGGTTGCAACTTACCTACCATGACATTACAGTCTGTCACCGTTAGGGGTCCGCCTTTGGAGTAGGAAGCAGGACCGGGATTTGCACCGGCTGATTCTGGTCCAACGCGATAACGAGAACCATCAAAATGTAAAATTGAACCGCCACCCGCTGCAACGGTATGAATAGCCATCATTGGAGTTCGTAACCTAACTCCAGCCACTTCTGTTTCTAAGGTACGTTCATATTCACCATTATAATGTGCAACATCCGTAGATGTACCACCCATATCAAAACTGATAATTTTATGAAATCCTGCCATCAGACTAGTTTGGACTGCACCAACGATTCCCCCCGCCGGACCGGACAAGATACTATCTTTACCAAGAAAAGTTGCTGCGTCAGTTAAGCCTCCATGAGATTGCATAAACTGGAGAGTAACGTTTTTTCCTAACTGACTCGCTACCTGATTCACATATCTTCGTAAAATCGGCGATAAATAAGCATCAACTACCGTTGTATCACCACGACTGACCAATTTCATTAAGGGGGTAATTTCGTGAGATACGGAAACTTGAGTAAAGCCAATGTTTTTAGCGAGGTTAGCAACCTGTTTTTCATGGTTGGTGTAGCGATAACCGTGCATAAAAACAATTGCACAGGAATGAATCCCGCTATTATAAGCTGTTTGCAGTTGAGGACGAATGGCATCTAAGTTTAAATTAATTAATACATCACCTTGGGCGTTATAACGTTCTTCTACTTCAATTACTTGTTCATATAACATTTCTGGTAAAATAATCTGCCGGGCAAAAATATCGGGACGGTTTTGATAGCCGATTTTTAAAGCATCTCGAAAGCCTTTGGTGATGAGTAAAACAGTTCTATCCCCTTTTTTTTCCAGTAGGGCATTTGTAGCTACTGTTGTTCCCATTTTGACAATTGTGATTTTGTGTGAGGGAATAGTTTCATGATCTGAAATACCTAAAAGTTCCCGAATTCCCTGTATTGCTGCATCGGTGTAACGTTCGGGATTTTCGGATAATAGTTTGTGAATTTGTAATTTACCGTCGGGGCATTTGGCGACAATATCAGTAAATGTACCACCCCTATCAATCCAAAATTCCCAAGTCATTGTAGATTAACCCTCTTACAGAATTTATAAATTAGAGAAAACGGTATTAACAATATTTTAACCAACTACATCCTGCAAAGAATCACTTTTTTCTCGGACAAGATGGCCATCTTCCATGTAAACAATTCGGTCAGCAATATCTAAAATGCGGTTATCGTGGGTAACAAGCAAAATTGTACAACCATGCTCTTTTGCTAGTTTCTGCATTAATTCTACTACATCTCGTCCCGATTGTTTATCAAGTGCGGCGGTAGGTTCATCTGCTAGAACTATTTTCGGTTGACTTACCAATGCACGAGCGATCGCAACTCGTTGTTTTTGTCCCCCTGATAAGTTATCTGGATAATAATTAAGCCGATTTCCTAATCCTACCTCTTCTAGCATTTTTTGTGATTGGATTAACATTTCTTTTCCAGACATTTTCGGATGTAATTCTAAACCCATTCTCACATTTTGAATTGCTGTTAAGCTACCATGTAAATTATGGGATTGAAAGATATAACCGTTATTTCTGCGGGCTTGGGTTAATTGTTTTGCATTGGCTTTACAGAGTTCGTTGCCTAATATCCGCAAACTGCCAAATTGAGCCGAACGCAATCCACCAGCTAAGGTTAATAATGTGGTCTTACCTGAGCCAGATGGACCTGTCATAATCACAATTTCACCTGTATTAATGGTGAGGTTGATATTAAATAAAACTTGTTTTCGCAGTTGTCCATTTCCAAAATAATGATCGAGGTTTTGAATGGAGATTACAGGTTTGGGAGAGTTAAGAGTTTGCATATTTGATTGAGGTTTTCAGGATTTTTTTTGCACGCAGAGACGCAGAGGCACAGAAGAGTAATTTTGAGAATTTTACTCACATCACTTTGGTAAACTTCAACTATTGCGTACATCTGATTTATTTGTCCAAGTTCGACAATGCCGTTATTGGATACTACTTCACCTGCACGAGTATAAATGTCAAAAATTACACCATTCTGGGGAGCTTTAACATAAGTTGGATCTAAGTCGGCTTTTGCCTGTTGGGCTGCGAATATGGTAAATAAAATACATTCTATTTCGCGCAGAGGTGCAAAGAAGCAAAGCCGCAAATTTGATTAATTTGTCGGTTTTAAAGATGAGGAAATTGAAAAATTGTTAAAATAAATATGAGATTGAAATAGATGAGTAAATATAATTTATTGGGAGAGATATAAAGTTATTATTGCTTATTGCTCCAGCAATTGGTATTCTTGTAAAAGAAGCCTTAATCCATTTATGAGTATCAAATAAATGAATCACCAAACTACCTTTCAAGAAATTGCTTCTCAAGTGCAATTATTCCAAAGTATAGAACAGAAAGAAAGATTTATATTTGTAATTGGTGCTTTAACATCGCGGTTAATTAGTTTACATAAAGCTTCCGAAATAATGGAAATGGATACAGAAATGTTTTTGAAAGTTTTAGAATTAATGGGGATAGATTTTTCATATCTTACAGTTGAATATATTGCTATAGAGAAAATCTGGTAAGCATGATGAAAATAGTGTTTAATTCTTCTCCTTTAATTTTCTTATCTTCCTTAGGTTTTCTTGATTTATTTTTGACAACATCTTCCCAATTCTTATTACCAGAAAGTGTTAAATTCTCGCTATTTGAATCTGAGTTGTAAATACGATATTGCGGTTGAATTTGTCAAGTACCGCATCAATTCTATCGTGATTAGTTTATATGTATTCCTGGATGCTGAAAAGTTAGCAGGTAAGCCGATAAAATTAGTCAGAATGCGGGTAGCAGTTAAAGCTGTCAAAATCCTAGAGTGAAATATAAGGTGAATGAATTAAAATTATTGCTATGCTGAACCGACTCAAAGACTTAACAACAAATATAGCACCCCGCTTAGTCGAAATCCGTCGCCATATTCATGCACACCCAGAACTTAGTGGGCAAGAATATCAAACCGCTGCTTTTGTTGCAGGTGTGTTATCTGCCAATGGCTTGCACGTAGAAGAGGGAATAGGTAGAACAGGTGTCATTGGTGAATTACAAGGAACTCAACCTAGTGATAGGATATTGGCAATTCGCACTGATATGGATGCTTTGCCTATTCAAGAACGCACAAGTTTAGAATATGCTTCTCGGATTGAAGGAGTCATGCACGCTTGTGGCCATGATATTCATACTACAGTAGGTTTGGGGACAGCAATGGTACTTTCCCAAATTGCCCCAGAATTGGGTGGAAAGGTGCGGTTTTTGTTTCAACCAGCCGAAGAAATTGCCCAAGGTGCAAATTGGATGGTACAAGATGGAGTGATGAATAATGTTGCGGCTATTTTAGGGTTGCACGTTTTTCCTTCCATTCCCGCTGGTTCAGTTGGTATTCGCTATGGTGCATTAACAGCCGCCGCAGACAATTTAGAAATTATTATTATTGGTGAGTCTGGACATGGGGCGCGTCCCCATGAAGCCATAGATGCAATTTGGATTGCAGCGCAAGTGATTACATCATTACAACAAGCTATTAGCCGCACTCAAAACCCTTTGCGTCCCGTCGTATTGAGTATTGGCCAAATTAATGGCGGAAGAGCGCCAAATGTAATTGCTGATAAAGTACAGTTATTAGGAACAGTGCGATCGCTTCACCCAGAAACCCGTGATAAACTACCACAGTGGATTGAAAACATAGTAGCTAATGTTTGTAATTCTTTCAACGCCAAATATCAAGTTAATTATCATCAAGGTGTCCCCAGTGTCCAAAATGATAATGCTCTAACACAATTATTACAATCCTCCGCAGAAGAAGCTTGGACTAATGATCGTGTCCAAATTTTACCAGAACCATCATTAGGTGCAGAAGATTTTTCTGTTTATTTAGAACACGCCCCTGGTTCAATGTTTCGCTTAGGTGTAGGCTATGAAGAGAGAATAATTAATCATCCCTTGCATCATCCCCAATTTGAAGTTGATGAATCTGCTATTATTACTGGAGTAGTCACATTAGCTTATGCAGCTTATAAATATTGGCTAAATAAGTCAGAAGTATGATTTGTGTGATTGGTTTGATTTAGATGATTAATTAGTCAAACAAATCACAAAAATCACAGAAATCACAGAAATCACAAAAATCACAGTCCAGAAATTGCTCTTTAAATAAATTCCAGAAAATTACACCGTCAATCATGCCACCAATTGAAACTATAGATTCAAACTCATCAGAACAAAGCACTAATAATTGGTATTTAGTCACTGTCCGTTCTAAAAAACGAGAAGTATTTTTGAAATATCTGAATTTAGCTATTAGCCAAAATCAATTACAAGACTTGGTAATAGAGATAAAAAGTCCCCAAGACGCAGTTTATCAAGATATTGTTTTATTAAATATCAGTAATTTCAAAAATGCCTATATACAACTTAAAAAAATCGAATGTTTCCAAAATATCGAACGAAAACCTTTAGCATTACCACAAGTAAATAGAATGTTGGGTATTGGGTAAAGTTTACGTCATTGATGATAATATCCCCAACGTCTTTATGACTTACGCACTGTACAAATTAATCATTTTATGTTTTCACAAAAATAGCCAGTTTTAGGCTGTGATTAATGATTGTATTGATCGTAAACAGACAAATATGGTAAGGGTTTAGCAATGCTAAACCCCTACTGATATTGTAAACTCTGGAAAAATTCTACCTTGTTGACGACAACGCACAGGTTTTGTCCTAGTCATAATTTCCCCTACCTCATATACTAATTCACACTAATTCCGCAGCTAAAAGCCTACTTTCAAAAGCGATATCTATTATCCTTCATCAAGCCACTGTATATAACCACACATAAGTAATCTTTCCTTTAAATTAGCAATAGCTTCAGATGTGGGTACATCAATTGACTGTACCCGATATACATCATTGAGGACAAGACTATAATCTTTACCGCTATAGTAAGCTACAACTTCAGCTAAATTCCTATCTGACATTTCCTCACTGAGTAATGCTAAAAGCGGTAAATAAGATTGTAATTCTATTCCCTTGGGGAAAGCATTTTGAATTAATTGATATGTACTTTGTAAATGTGGTGAAATAGTGATTTGCATGATTAATTACCAGTTAAAGGAAAAGGTGGATGAATATATACATGAAAATCCACACCTTGAGCAGAAGCGGCTCTGACTGCTTCTGCTCAAGGTGTGGTGGTGACAATATTTAGTTGATCACCTGTACCTAATATAATAATATCGTTTATTCCTAATTTTCGTGTTGGTTGCAGATTTAAAGCTTTAGGTGATGGGTTATCGGGGATGATAGTTACTCTTTGCAAAAGGCGATTAGCTCTGTTTTGTTCTGATAGTCTAGCAATAGTTTTCACTATGTTAGTGAACTCAGTAAAAGCAGTTTGAGTCATTACCATTTCTTTTCCGTTTACGTATTGTCGCAATTCATAGCGATGAGGGGAATTTTCGGCTATAAGAGCTATAGCAGTTCCAGTATCTAGATTAAGCACTTGTTTAGCCTCAATATTAATTTGACCAGAAAGGTTGATTTGGGAGTTCATTGAATCTTCTCTTATAGATGTATATAACTAACTTGATGCTTTCTATAAGTTAGTCAAAGTGCTACACATGGTAAAATACCGTACTTAGAGGTAGTGATATTACTACTTGCTAAAAAATATTTTATATGTATGCGTTTTATCTGTAAAAAAAAATCTCCCACACAGCAGGAGAGATAAAAATGAAGATGATTATGAGATTACTTAGTAGTTAAGCTGCTACCATCAAAAATAGGCGATTCCTACGGAGCGCTTCGCTATCGCATACCATAAAACTATCTGATTAAATGTTCAAGATTTTGCAAATTTATGTCTTGACTTTTGGCGTACATTTAGCTACACAATATATAACAGCTAAACACAAATCATCAAGTTTCGATGATTGCTTATACTAGCTACTTAAATCACTTGCGGTAACAAGTATTGATTTCCGTTGTTGATCCTGCGACGGTGTATTTCACGGTTAGCCAGCCTTATGCTTTCCTTCTCCTGGAATCAGAAAAAAAGGATAGGCCGGGGGGGAGTAAAGTTAAGAATACATCCGCAAGTGATATTTTTTCTTAATTATCCATTACAAATATAATGCAACAAGACTCTCAGTTACTTCTAAAACTCACATCCGAAACTTTACGAGAAAAATTTTATGATCTCAGAAGGGTATTGGATATAGCTGAACTTTTAGAAGTTTCCTATGATCATCTTATTTATCATATATATCTTGTTGAATCTGAGCATCGTTACACAACTTTTGAAATTCCCAAAAAATCTGGTGGTATTCGTCAAATATCAACTCCGATAACTGCAATTAAAATTATTCAAAAAAAACTTAATCAAGTTTTACAAGCTGTATATCAAACAAAGCCAATCATCAAGAAGTCACAGGTTTAACAACTAATCTTTTTCCTAATGTTAATCGAAAATATGTGCGTCAAGTTCGAGCAATGCTTTATGCCTGGGCTAAGTTTGGACTTGAATCTGCGGAAAATGAATATTTTGAGAAATATTTATTGAAATCAAGATCACCTTTAAAAGAAACACTGAAATTTCAGAAAGTATTAAGAGGAAAAATAGAGTTTATTGGTATGGTAAAAGGCAAAGAAGATTCTATTTATCAGAAATATATTAACCAATATAAAATTTTATCAGGGTTATCAATGATTAATAAAGGAGAGGAAGATTAATTGATGGATATAATACAGCAAAAAATACTAGAACAAATAAATTTTAATTTGCAAAGTATTTCCCTATATATAGAAAAATTATCTAAGGCAGAAATCAAACTAGATTCTAATAAAATAGATTTGATTCATTATTCAAATCATGAATGGCTAAATATGTTAGAATATCAAGATTTAAAAAAAAGACTTGAAGAATATAATGAACAATCAACTGATGCTAGTATGAAAAATAATTTTGCGGAGTATTGCCGCAAAGTATGTTTACAAATAGAAATTTTGGTGAATAAATTTACAGAGAAGCGATATGGTGATGAAAAACTTCAAGATAGTCAATATAAAAAATTACGAGATTTTTTTAAAACTGCAAAAGAAAATTTTAACCAGTATCAAGATAGGGAATATAAGTTAATTAGTTATATTATGGAAATTAGAAATGTTGGCAGTCATGGAGATCATAATGGTAGATCAATCTTACAAAGAATAGAGTTGAAAGGTAAATCTATAAAAATCAAACTACAAAAAACAAAGAATACGGTTTCTCCGAAAGAAATACAAAATATATTCTCTGAATTTGTATCTTATTACGATAAATATAATCCAAAAACTAATAATCCAAAAATTACTGATAGAACTGAAGAGGGATATACAGTTATCACCTTATCTAATTTAAAAGATAAATATTTTGATTGTAATTCAATTATCCATTATATTGAAAGCAATAGAACTACATTGAGACATAAGCTAGGCAATGAGTTCAAAATACTTCCAGATAAACATCAGCATCCAAATGAACTTAAAATATTTTTTGAACAACAAGATTATGCAGAAATAAAACATACAATGAACTGGTTTATTCAAGAAATAGGTAAACACCTAAAATAAAAATATTGGGAATATTCTTCAACTCATATTTTATCCTATACAAGAACCTCTTTTTCTTCTTTAGCATCCACCATTATTAGAAGCCATCCGTGCTACCTTAATAGATAAGTTATTAGGGACTACCTTTGCTTGGTGGGATTTTCCCCATTATCTTTTAGGTTCTATTTTGGGTTGGTTGTGGATAGAAAAACTGCGAGGAATAGATAATGCAAAAAAGAGTAAAAGTTAAACCAAATTCTCAACAGCAAAAGATTGAAGAATTAGCAGATGGTAGTTTAACTGTACATCTTAAATCACCACCAGTAGATGGTAAAGCTAATGAAGAGTTAATTAAACTACTAGCCAAAAAATTTGATGTTGCTAAATCCTCTATCAGAATTAAATCTGGGACAACATCTCGACAAAAGGTAATTGAAATTGATGGAATTTAGGGCAATTATCAATTACCAATCACCCATTTGGCACAATTGCTAGGTATGATATCTTATCTGCAAACATTTACCCAGTAAAACCTGACTATGACTCAAAACTACCGCATTACCCTACTACCTGGAGATGGCATTGGTCCCGAAATTATGTCCGTAGCAGTGGACGTGCTGAAATTTGTCGGTAAACGCTTTGATTTTTCCTTAGAATTCTCCACAGCTTTAATTGGTGGTGCTGCTATTGACGAAACCGGCGAACCACTACCCGCTGTTACCTTAGATATGTGCCGCAATAGCGATGCTGTCTTACTCGCTGCTATTGGTGGTTACAAATGGGATTCTCTCCCCTCAAATTTACGCCCAGAAGCAGGTTTATTAGGGTTGCGGGCTGGTTTACAACTATTTGCTAATTTACGTCCTGCGAAAATTCTCCCCCAGTTAATTGACGCTTCCACCTTGAAACGAGAGGTTGTAGAAGGAGTAGATATTATGGTGGTGCGGGAACTCACCGGCGGGATTTATTTTGGTAAACCCAAAGGCATTTTTACAACAGAAACCGGAGAAAAACGCGGTGTAAATACGATGGTTTACACAGAATCAGAAATTGAACGCATTGGCCGCGTAGCTTTTGAAACAGCGCGGAAACGAGGTGGTAAACTCTGTTCAGTGGATAAAGCCAATGTGTTAGAAGTATCTCAATTATGGCGGGAAAAAATTACACAACTTTCCTCAGAATATACTGATGTTGAGTTATCTCACTTGTATGTAGATAATGCCGCCATGCAATTAGTCCGCGCTCCCAAACAATTTGATACAATTGTTACAGGAAACTTATTTGGTGATATTCTCTCTGATGCTGCGGCAATGCTCACAGGTAGTATAGGAATGTTACCTTCTGCTAGTTTGGGGGCTGATGGGCCCGGTGTCTATGAACCAGTTCATGGTTCGGCCCCGGATATTGCCGGACTTGATCAAGCCAACCCCTTAGCACAGGTTTTAAGCGCCGCCATGATGTTGCGTTATGCTTTAGACCAAGCAGCAGCAGCAGACTTAATTGAAAATAGCGTGTTACAAGTTTTAGAACAAGGTTATCGCACAGGAGATATTATGTCCCCAGGAATGAAACTTGTCGGTTGTCGAGCTATGGGCGCAGCACTAATGGAAATTCTGCAATTAAAATCACGTTAAAGTGTAAATCTGGAAGTTTTACTATTTATTGTGAAAACTTTCAGATACACTAAAAGCAAATCTGTAAATCTCAATATAAAAGCCAATTGTGTACGCTTTACAACAAGAACAGGCAAACTTTACCCACTCCAAAAAGCATCCTTCTTTGATTGATCCTACTGTAATTAGAGCAGCTAGTCACATCTACTATACCTACTGTGAAGTCCATCCAGAAATAGTAGGAAAAGCTACAGGAGTAGCAATTAGTCGGGTAACTCATCGGGGTAAAGTGATTTTTACTAAGTACCCAGTGTTATTACCACAGGAATGTTTTGTGCCGTTGAATCAAATTGAGTCCTATATGTATTAGTCAACTGACAACTGACAAATAATAATATGGACATTTTAATGAATATTTCAGCCAGTATCATTGTCTTTGTTTTGGGTGCATCTCTGGGTAGTTTTATTAATGTTGTGGTTTATCGGCTACCCGCTGGCTTATCAGTGCTGTGGCCACCTTCTCGCTGTCCCAAGTGCTTAAATAGGTTGAAGGCTTATGATAATGTCCCGGTTTTCGGTTGGTTGTGGTTAAAAGGGCGGTGTCGTTATTGCCAAACTCAGATTTCTCGCCGTTATCCATTAGTGGAGGCATTAACAGGGATAATATTTTTAATAGTATTTTGGGTTTTTCAATTTTCAATTTTCACCCTGGGATATTGGGCTTTTTGTAGTTGGTTATTGGCTTTATCTCTTATAGATTTAGATACAATGACCTTACCTAACCCCTTAACTAAATCGGGTTTAATTTTAGGAATAGTCTTTCAAATGGCTGTGGGTTGGTTATCAGAACCGACTGCGGTGGGATTATCAAAACGCTTAATAACCGGAATAGCCGGTGCAGTTCTGGGTTTATGGCTGTTTGATGCGATCGCCCTTTTAGGTTCTATGGCTTTTGGCAAAACGGTCATGGGTGCAGGTGACGCTAAATTAGCTGCTATGATGGGAGCATGGTTAGGATGGCGTTATTTACTACTAGCGGTTTTTATCTCCTGCATTTTGGGAGTATTCGTCGGTGGTGGTGCAATTATCCTCTCTCGTCACCAAATGGGACAAAAAATGCCTTTTGGACCCTTCCTAGCGTTAGGTGCGGTAATCACTGTTTTTTGCGGTGAAGCTATTTTGTCCCCATATATGAGATTATTTTTGCCTGGATCTTAATATCATTTTTTAAATCTTTTTTTGTTTCATGCTTATGGTTTTATCCACTTAAACCTGTATCGCACCTGACTGTAGCTGTGATTACCCCATTGAGATTTAAATATGTCTAAACTATGATTTTTATGATTTTTGTGATTTTTATGATTAACTAATCATCCAAATCAAAATAATCAAATCAATCATCCCAATCAAAACAATCACGCAAATCATAGTTATGACATTGCTTATGGTTTTATCCACTTAAACCT
>NZ_VILA01000015.1:0-57904 GCF_009712025.1 Dolichospermum sp. UHCC 0406 | reverse complement strand
GTATCGCACCTGACTGTAGCTGTGATTACCCCATTGAGATTTAAATATGTCTAAACTATGATTTTTATGATTTTTGTGATTTTTATGATTAACTAATCATCCAAATCAAAACAGTTACACAAATCATAGTTAAGACATTTAATCATCTAAATCATAGTTCTGATTTTGTCCTCACACCTAATTACATAAGATAAAAATGGCAAACAACGAAGAATCACGCGGTTTAAAGTCTCTATTTGATTGGTTCGCAAATCGGCGTAAATCAGGAAGTCCCAATTCAGAACGCCAAGAACGGGAAATTGCTGATGGTTTATGGCATAAATGCCCTAAATGTGGTGTTCTTAGCTATACAAAAGATTTAAAAGCTAATCAAATGGTTTGCGTTGATTGTGGTCATCATAATCGCGTTGATAGTGATGAACGAATTCGCCAATTAATTGATGCTAATACCTGGAATCCATTGGATGAGCATTTGCGCCCCACTGATCCCTTACAATTCCGTGATCGTAAACTATATAGCGATCGCTTACGAGAAACACAGGAAAAACTAGGACTGGTAGATGCTGTCAAAACTGGATTAGGTCAAATT
Organism: Dolichospermum sp. UHCC 0406; assembly: GCF_009712025.1. NCBI lineage: Bacteria > Bacillati > Cyanobacteriota > Cyanophyceae > Nostocales > Aphanizomenonaceae > Dolichospermum > Dolichospermum sp. UHCC 0406. The sequence goes on along the minus strand of NZ_VILA01000015.1, from coordinate 57,315 downwards.
AACAGCTTACCCATAGCTTTAGGAGTCATGGATTTCCGGTTTATGGGTGGAAGCATGGGTTCTGTTGTCGGGGAAAAACTCACCCGCATGATTGAACAAGCCACCCAACGGCGTTATCCTGTCGTCATTATTTGCACATCAGGTGGTGCGAGAATGCAGGAAGGAATGCTGTCTTTAATGCAAATGGCGAAAATTTCCGCCGCCCTCCAACGTCACCGAGATTCTAAACTATTATATATTCCTGTTTTAACCAACCCAACTACCGGAGGTGTTACCGCTAGTTTCGCCATGTTGGGTGATATTATCATCGCTGAACCCAAAGCAACTATTGGTTTTGCGGGGAGACGGGTAATTGAACAAACTCTCAGAGAAAAACTCCCTGAAGATTTTCAAACCGCTGAGGACTTACTTAAACACGGATTTGTTGATGATATCGTCTCCCGTACCCAATTAAAAACTACTTTGACACAATTAATTGCGCTACATCAACCTCTCCCCACAACGACACCAAGTATGGTTTTGTGGGAAACAATGAAATTAAGTTCCGCTACTGTTGAATAAAAAACGGAAATGAGGGAAGAAATTTCCTTCTTCCTTCAACAACTAACAACGGACAACTGTACGGGCGAAGCATTTGGAGAACTATTTTTGGCAATGACCGATAATTTATCTTCCAAATGCTTCGCCCCTACTGACAACTGACAACTGTACGGGCGAAGCATTTGGAGAACTATTTTTGGCAATGACCGATAATTTATCTTCCAAATGCTTCGCCCCTACTAACAACGGACAACTGTACGGGCGAAGCATTTGGAGAACTATTTTTGGCAATGACCGATAATTTATCTTCCAAATGCTTCGCCCCTACTGACAACTGACAACTGTACGGGCGAAGCATTTGGAGAACTATTTTTGGCAATGACCGATAATTTATCTTCCAAATGCTTCGCCCCTACTAACAACTGACAACTGTACGGGCGAAGCATTTGGAGAACTATTTTTGGCAATGAGCGATAATTTATCTTCCAAATGCTTCGCCCCTACTAACAACGGACAACTGACAACTGACTCCTTCTACTTACCCGGTTCTTGGACAAAAATTAGCGGAATTAGCCCTAGTAGTCTGCATAGGCTAGATAGCGCAAATAAGCCTAATAAACCGCCAAATTCCTGATTTTGGGCAATAAAACCGCCGATAGTTGTCCCTAAAGCTCCACTCACGCCCCCGACAGCCGCAACAATGGCAAAATAGATAGATTTATTTCTCACGGGGGCAATTCCTAAATACATATTAGTGCTACATAAATCAACTCCTGCCCAAGTGATGCCAGTAAAAATATGTAAAAGCGGCAACCATAACCAAAAATCAAGTTGATGATGACCAATTCCTAACCATAATAATGGCGTAATTGCGACTAAAATACCCACACAGATAAGAATAGGACGATTACCGATTCTATCGGCTAATTTCCCCCATATAATCAACACTAACAGATTTGCCCCGGTCTGAAGACTGCTATAAATAGTTACTAAAGTCACATCTAAATCTAAAGTATCTAATAAATAGAAGTTGAAAAAAGGTGCGCTCAAATGCACAGCCAACATCCAGATACTGAAATAAAGCAGAAATAGTAAAAATTTAGAGTTCTGCCCAATAATAGTAGTCCAATTAATTTCTTCTTTGCAAATATCTTGAGGAGGATTTTCACAAAAATTCAAACTATGCTGATTTTGTAATTGCGGATTTACGTCTGCTTGAAAATATTGACAACACAAACTAATAATCCCACAAATAGTTCCTAAAGATAGAACTAATCCATAACCTTCGATAGTTCCACCATGCCAATTTGATATTACTAATCCCGCTAAAGGTACACATATTAAATTCGTCAGATTACAAGCACTATTCCGAATACCAAAATATCTCCCTCGTAACCTGCGGGGAACAATAATTGCTAACCAACTTAGCCAAGATGCACTTCCTAATCCTCCGAGAAGATGACTAAAAAGAACAATTGACAGTGTTAATACTACCAATTGTTGAGAATCTAGTAAACTGGAATTGTTAGCAAAAATGCCAATAACTAGAATTAACCACAATAACCGAGAAGTTCCAAAAGTTAATAGAGAATATTGAAATCTACTGGTAGTTTGTTCAGAAATGTAAGCCCCCACAGGTTGAATAAAATTTACCAGCATGGGAATTGAGGATAACATTCCAAAGATCACCGGAGTAGCATCCAACTCGACTAACAAATTACTGACTAAAATTCCCCCGGTACTCAGACCAAAAATAGATGCAAAAACAGCATCTATGGTAGAAGCTTGTAAACTGGTACGAATATCTTTTTTAGTAAATTGCTGAGGAAACTGTTTAGTTAGTAAAGAGTCAAGATTGGGAGTTTGAATATCCAGTGCTTCAACTGTGTCAACCGGAAGGGAATTCATATTATCATAAATTACAGAGCTATCTTTTGTTCTTATATTTTTCAATATCAGTTTGCAGACTCACAGTCTATAAAACACCTGAAAAAATGTCATCAGTATTTCATAATTAGGAGATTAATCAAGCTTTTGCAATTAATAATTGAGGAAAAGATCCAATTCTTCCCCATTTCTCTTTATGAAAATAATTGTTTATATTTATACTGATCCATTACTAGATACTGTTCCCAACCAAAATGACTGGGGTTGGGAAGTAGATAAAATTTATGAAGATTTGGGAAAACGAAACGATAACACCAGATCCCCGACTTCTGAGAGAAGTCGGGGATCTGAATTATTCATCTTGATTTCTAGGAGCTTGTTTGCCTTTTTTACCTGCATTCCGCACATTCATGACTTTACCCAGTAAATCAAACCAAAAAGGCGCACCCATAGCAATAGCAATACCACTCACAAGCCAACCAGAAATCATACTCAAAACACTGAAAACAGGCAACCCATTAATTCTATATTTTGTGCCGTTAATTTGCTGTTGTACGTTAGCACTTGTCCAACCAATTGGTAATTCAACTTCCTTTAAAATCTCGTTAGGATCTACTTTACTCATATCTGAAGGATTAGATCCTTGTGGTACTACTTGTACAGCCTTATTAATAATTATTTCTCGTAATAAAGAATCCTTAGATAAGCGATTAATGATATGAAAAGTATCGGCATTGGCTGTAATAGCTAAAGTTATGCCAATGATAATTGCTACTCCCTTAGCATTACGTTTGTAAACACCACCGGCTCTTTCCATAGAGCTATCAAAACTATTTTCAATTTCTTTCCGTAAAAGAATAATCCCTTCTTCCGTGCTTTTAGCTCTCATTTGGGCGCGTTTTGCCATAGTTTCAATACTATCAACAACAGAATCTGGCAGAATATCAATTAGTTCTTGAACTTTTTTATAGGTTTCACTATCTTTATCTTGAATAGCTGCTATAACTTCACCATGAATATCACTACCTTTTTTAATAGATTTGACAATTTCATTGATATTAGGTTTTAATCCTCCTAGCACTATGGCTTTTTCTGCATCTGCAAAAATATCTTGTCTGACGAATTTTAGTTCCCGCAAAGGTTTATCTAAAATATCTTCATGATTGCCTATGTTTGCTTGGAAACTATCTATATATTTATCTAGGCTATCTCTCATCCTATTTATCGCCATGTAGATATCATATTTATCCTTATTAAACTCATCAGTAATGCGGTTATACTCTAATTCTAACTGTTTATAATCTGTGGCAATATCAGTAGCAAATTCACTAGATAACTCTTGATTATTAATGTAAACCTGCAACTGAATTAAAATTTGTCTGATATCATCTAAACGTTCATTTTTGAATTGTTCTAGTCTGATTTCAGTTAATTTTTTGACCAATACTGGCAGTTGGAGTGTATCCATAAAAGTATTAGCAAAATTTTCACCACCAATATAGGAAGGCGCACTGCGTTTTTGATCACCAAAAACAGTTTCTTTTCTAAATCTAGAAGTAGACTTTCTAAACAGACTAAAGAATGAGCCAATTGCCCAAGTTGCTTGCCGAGGTAAAGTTGCTAATAAACCTTTAGCCTCTTGATTAATACTTTGAATTAAAGGATTGCCATAAATTTTATTAACTAGTTGAATTACTTCCGGTTTTTCTGAGTTTTGAGCATCACCAGCTAAAAGAATTTCAATTGATCTTCTCAAGTGTTCAGCCCGCCATTGCAGTACAGTTGTCAATAGTTCTTGAATTTCTGAAGCCAGTAAACTTAAAATTAAGTAAATAAAAATTAAACCCAGTGCCACATCTAAAATAAAAGGTAGGTTCATTGACATTCTCCTTCAGGGTAATTGAGCAAATGCTAATGGTAGTATTTATATCATTTAATCGGCAGGATGCCTGTAAACTTCCTGAAAAAAATTAATCAGAAAATCTTCGCCAAAAAATTATCTCTGTTCCTAAGAAACTGAGCTAATTTGGGATCTAGCCATTGCTTTTAAAAATAGATTGTTCCCGGATGGCAACATAGGAGATTCGCTTTGATCTCTATGTGATTAAACCTAACAATTATAAGATTCGCATAGAATATGCAAGAAGGAAGCTTTATTTGGACTCATCTAGAAAAACAGCACCGTGTGGTTGAAAGAAAGATTGATTGGCTATGGCTAATCCTCTTGTTATTGGCAGCGGTGATCTTGTTTAGCATCAATCTTGGCGGTTTGCCCTTACAAGATGGGGATGAGGCAACTGTAGCCAGGGTAGCGCGGGAAATTTGGCAAGCTCCAGCAGATTCAATGCGCTGGCTTTACCCCACTTTGGGCGGTGAACCATATCACCACACACCACCGCTGATGCACTGGTTAATTGCTGGGGCTTATGCTCTGGGTGGTGTTAATGAATGGACAACTCGCCTACCTAGTGCAATTTTGATGGCAACTTCTGTACCTTTGTTGTATTGCATGGGGAGAGAGATATTTCGGCACCGTTGGGCAGCTATTTATAGTTCCTTAATTTATCTAACAATGCTGCCAGTGGTGCGTTATGGCAGGTTAGCAGTGTTAGATGGGGCAGTTGCCAGTTTTTTGATTTTGATGATGTGGTTTGTCTTGCGATCGCGCCGGGATTTGCGTTACTGCTTAGGTGTAGGCATTAGTTTCGGGTTAATTTGTCTAACTCAAGGCGTGATGGGTGTTTATTTAGGTGCAGTTGTTTTAGTCTTTCTTTACTGGGATACACCTAGACTACTCGCAAGTTATTATTTCTGGACAGGTATTTTCATCGGTTGTCTACCTGTATGCTGTTGGTACGGATTTCAAGTATGGCACTATGGCTATCCCTTCAATATTGATGTGAATACATCTTTAAACCATATCCAAACTATTACTAATGGCAGTTTCCAAGCACCTTGGTATTATCTTTTAGAAATCGCCAAGTGGACATGGCCTTGGTTGATATTTCTCCCCCAAACTATCCGCATTACCTGGGAGAATAATAATTTAAGTTGGGCAAAATTGATTATTGTTTGGTGTGGTGTTTATCTATTAATTATTTCCCTCATTAGCTTTAAACTTCCCTGGTATATAGTTCCTATTTATCCAAGTTTAGCTTTAGCTTTGGGGTTTCAATTAGCAGAAATAGAAAATGTGCCTGTAGTTTCTGGCTATCCCCGCGCTTGGGTAACGAGTTTAGCAATATTGGCTGTGGTGGCTTCTGCGGGCAGTATTTATTTTAGTTGGAGAACTTTAGACAAAGTAGAATTACAGATAATTTTTGCAGCAGTGGCTTTAACCATGACTTTAGCGGCAATTTTAGCCGAGCGAGGTGATAGACAATTTCTAAAAATTTTAATTTGGGGAAGTTATATTTCTCTATTGTTATTAATGAAATCTCATTACTGGGTTTGGGAATTAAATACAGCTTATCCTGTTAAACCAGTAGCAGCAATGATCACTAAAATAAATCCAGCAATTAAGGAAATCTATACATCTTTTCCCTACCATCGTGCTTCTTTGGATTTTTATAGCGATCGCACTATTATTCCTGCTTCTATTGGTGAGTTACAATATTACTGGCAGTATGATAGCCAACCTTATTTTCTCCTCAATATATCTACCTTAGAAAACCTCCAATTCAACTCTATCAAAGTCATAGATCAAGTAGAAGATTGGCAATTAATTACCAAAGAAAATAACTCATTTTAACAATACCTTCGCCATTTTTATTGTTTCGGAGGTTGGGTTGAGCGAAGCAAAATCCAACGCTGATGTTGTCTTTCCTGTAATACAACCCAACCTGGGAATTCAGGCTTTTTTCAATTTGGCGAAAGTATTTTTTAAGGTTCCACAAGAAATCTATTTTTCACCCTTGTTCATTCTTTCAATTTGGGGAATTTCTTGGCCATCATGACTCATATTATCTTGAGTCATAGTCACAATCCCGAAAAAAATCGCACTTCCCACAACCAAAGACAAAAAAGGACGCTTAATGAAGATAAAATCTCTGATTATCCGCGCCAAAGGTCGGCTTTGACGACGTAAAGCTGAAGAGATCATCATTTGTTTCCAAATAAATGGGTCACGGACATAATGTCCGCTTTGACAAACAACTAACTTTTCTTGGCAATAAGGACAGGAAAACAAACCAATATAGGATTTTATTGGCGTGGTTCTGTTATTTCTTTGGCAAATTGGGCAAGTAACATAATGATCATGAAAAGTATTTGTACTCATCTACCTCGTCCGCCTATTCCCTTGATTCTATTTATAACAATATCTGTATTGAATTTTACTGAAAATCCAGCGGTTATGCCATAGTCACTGATAGTTATTGGCAAAATACTATGATAGCGATATGCAATTGCATGAGATCCAAAATTTACCTAAAACTGAAACACCAAAAGACTTTCAACTCTGTTGCCTATTCCCTGCTCCCTACTATGTAGACTTTAAGAATGAAATTGACCTAAGGACATACTCCCTTATATACTAACTCAAGTTGCTAGCACCGCAGGACGGAATTATTTTTTTCTAAATATTTTGTGATTTTTGCTAATTAATTATTGAGCAGGCAGTTTTTCCCATAATAAACCACAATAAGAAATAACAGATAAAAAATCGTTTTTTCTGACATTTACCTCGGTTATCAATGACTCTCTTGCCTCCGACTTCGCAGACGAAGGTCACGGAATCCGATACTTTTTCCCCACCTTCCATGCGGTTCACTCAGTTAATTAATCGTTTTCAGCCCTCCTCAGAAACAGTAGTGCTTTTTTTGGCCGTGCTAATTGGCGGTAGTACAGCTATGGGGATAGTCACCTTTCACTATTTAATCCAGCTAATTAACAACTTCATGCTGGAAAATCTCATGGGACAAATTGGGATCTGGGGTGCTTGGACTTTAGCTGCTGTTCCCACTTTGGGTGGTATCATTGTTGGCCTCATGCGTTGGCGCACTCAGGATTTTGGTCCAGGACTTTCTTCTCTCATAGCTGTTGCTCAAGGCAAAGAAGCCAAGAAACCCCTCCGACCGGTCACAAAAATGATCGCTGCGGCTGTTTCTATCGGCAGTGGTGCATCCTTGGGTCCCGAAGGTCCAAGTGTAGAAATTGGGACTAATTTCGGAGTTTTATTGTCTGATATATTACAAGTTTCTCAAGAACGTCAGCGGTTGCTCTTAGGTGCTGGGGCGGCGGCTGGTTTAGCTGCTGGTTTTAATGCCCCCATTGCTGGCGTATTTTTTGCCTTAGAAGTAGTCATGGGAACTACATATTTTGCTACTTCTGCGGTAAGTGTGGTGTTACTTGCCGCCGTTGTCGCCGCCTTAATTGCTCAAATTGGTTTAGGTTCACAACCGGCTTTTGCTTTACCTGCTTATCAAGTTCGCAGTTACCTAGAATTACCTCTTTATCTGGGTTTAGGTTTAGGTGCAAGTTTAATTTCTCTCACCTATACTGAATCAATTCGGTTAGCCAAATCCGCCTTTGCTGGTAATTTACCAGGGTTGAAATTACTAGGTAAAATTCCTCAATCAATTCAGCCTATTCTCGGTGGTGTAATCATTGGTATAGTCGGTTGGCGCTACCCGCAAATTTTGGGGATTGGCTATGAAACCGTAGAAGCTATGCTCCAGGATGAGGATTTTTCGCTGAACCTGTTACTAATATTACTGGTGTTAAAATTGCTGATGACAGCGGTAAGTTCAGGGAGTGGTTTTGTCGGTGGATTATTTGCACCAGCGATGTTTTTAGGTGCGTCCTTTGGGTCCGCTTATGCTAAATTTTTGGCTTTGGTAGCACCAGGAATTGGAGACTATATGGCTGCTCCTCCAGCTTATGCAATGGTAGGTATGGCAGCGGTTTTGGCAGGTAGTGTCAGAGCGCCATTGACAGCAATTTTAATGTTATTTGAATTAACCCGCGATTATCGGATTGTTTTACCTTTAATGGCAGCGGTGGGTTTAAGTGTTTGGTTAGTAGAACGAATTAAACCAACTTTAGATGCTAATGCTAATCTGCAACAGATTGGTTTGCCAGAATTGAAAGATGAAAAAGTAGAACTTTGGCAGCAAATGTTAGTCGCAGATGCTATGCACGCTTACCCCAAAAAATTATCAGCTACTCTGGGAGTATTAGAAGCTGCGGTAGCAATGACACGGGAACGAATTCGCAGTGCGTTGATAATTGATGATGATGCTGGCAAGTTGGTGGGAATTCTGTCCTTAGAAGATATTAAACGGACTCTGGCTCTATGGCAAAATCTTTCTAATTCATCTACTGAAATTCAGGAATATTTATCTAGTCAAAAACTTATAGATATTTGTACTACGGATATTCTCTATGCTTGGGAAGATGAACCTTTATCTGAAGCCTTAGACCGCATGGCATTACGTGGGTTACATCAATTACCAGTGGTAGCTAAAGACAATCCTGATTTTATTCTGGGTTTATTAGAAAGAGAACAAATTGAATTAACTTGTAATTTAACGGCAATCACTAAGGTACTACATCAATATCTACCAGTGATTACAACCACTGAATATATAGAGGAAATTGGGAATTGGTGATTGGTGATTGGTGATTGGTGATTGGTGATTGGTCAGTTGTTAGTTGTTAGTTGTTAGTTGTTAGTTGTTAGTTGTTGGTTGTCAGTGGCAAATATCTTCTTATTGCCTGTTCCCTGTTCCCTGTTCCCTATTCCTTGTTCTCTAAATTTTGGTAATTGGTCAGTTATTAGTTATGCAGCAGTCAGGGGTAAAACAAAACCACTGACAACTGACAACCCATAACTGACTAATGAATATTCATTAAGCTGTAGCTTCTACTTCCACATCTTCTATAGATTCCGAATCTACTTGTCGGAGTCGAATGTGCTTTTTGCCTAAAGTGATGACAAACTCATCACCAGGTTGAAGATTCATCTGTTTTGTGTAAGCTGCACCGATTAATAAGTTGCCGTTTGACTGCACACCAATTCTATAGCTGGCACTGCGTCCACCACGTCCATTCGCACTGGGTGAACTATCCAACTGAATACCCTCAGCATCAATTAGGGCATTCAAGAATTTCATCATATTGACGCGCTCTATACCATTTTTGGTAACAGTATAGTAGCCACACTGTTTAGCTTTTTCGTCTTTGCTGATGGCTTCTAGCTCTTTAACTTTTTTGAGCAGTTCGTCACCGACTAGGAGTTCAATTTTTTTTTGTTTAGGCATCAACTTAGGTCGAAAATGAATGTTGTTTGTTGTCAAGTGGATTTTATTTTAGCTGACATTGAACTAATAAGAACAGAATTCTTGAGTTTTGGGATCAGCCTAGCCAAGTATATTACACTCATAGACAAAATTGTTGCATTATTATCAATATTCTTAAAAAATTATATGAAATATAATTACAATGATGCTGATAGCTACTATAGAGAGGAATCCGGTTTTGATTCTTTAAATTATTAAAGATAGGCAGATTAAGAGGGATGAGGGCAGAACGATTGGGGAAATCAAATTAATCATAACTGCTATATGAAACTAACTACGAGAGGACATTACAGCGTGAAAGCATTGCTAGATTTGAGTTTACAGCCCAAGTATGGACCTGAATCGGTCAGAGCGATCGCTAAACGTCAAGATATTCCTGCTCCCTATCTAGAAAAGCTGCTCATAGAAATGCGTCGTGCCGGCTTAGTAACTTCAATTCGTGGTAGCGTCGGTGGATATAAATTAGCAAAAAAACCGGCACAAATATCTATTGGCCAAATTTTAGAGGCTGTTGGTGAAAATATCACTAACTTACCTCTAAATAATCCCACACCCGCTCAAACAGCAGATTGGGTGACATCCAGTCTCTGGAACAGACTCAACCAAAAGCTCAAAGAAGCCTTGTACAATATTACCCTGGCAGACCTTTATTATGATGCTCGCAGTTGGCAAGCATCTCAAGGGGAAGAAGCCAATTTTGTGGTTTAGTCACCGAGTCAGAAGAAAGGAAAAAGCAAGAAAGAAGAATAAATAATCAACAATCAATAAAAAATGACATCTACTGTTTTGGTTTTGGCTGCATTGTTAGATTACTTAATCGGAGATCCTTGGGGTTGGCCTCATCCGGTGCGAGTCATGGGATGGGTAATTTCCCACTTGAGTAAATTAGCTCTGCAATATTGCCAAAATCCTCTTTCTCAGAGGCTTGCAGGAATTTTCCTAGGTGTGATTGTAATTACTGGTAGTGGCTTGGTAGGTTGGATAATAGTTCAAAGTGCCAAGTGGGTACATCCATTGTTAGGAATTGCTGTAGAAAGTATTCTTCTAGCTAGTTGTTTTGCTTTCAAAAGTTTACGAAATGCAGCAGTGGAAGTTCTCCAACCTTTAAAAAATGGAGAATTAGAATCAGCGCGACAGGTTTTAAGTAATTACGTCGGGAGAGACACAGCCAATCTTTCCCCAGCGGAAATTCTCAGAGCAGTGTTAGAAACCGTTACAGAAAATGCCACTGATGGCGTAATGGCTCCTCTTTTTTATACTATTGTTGGTGCATTTATCCCTGTTATTGGTGCTGTCCCTTTGGCTTTAGCATATAAAGCTAGTAGCACTTTAGATTCAATGGTCGGTTATAAAGAACTACCTTATACTTATCTTGGTTGGTTTAGTGCGCGGTGGGAAGATGGTTTTACTTGGTTGCCCTGTCGGTTAACAGTGATCACTTTATCATTACTATCCTTAAAACCCTTAAATGTTTGGCGAATTTGTCGCCGCGACGCAATTAAAGATCCCAGTCCCAATTCTGGTTGGAGTGAATGCGCTTATGCTGCGGTTTTAGGTGTGCAAATGGGAGGAATAAATTGGTATCGTGGAGTAGCTAAAGAGAAACCACTTTTAGGAGATGCTATTTATCCCATTACCCCAGATTCCATTGATCAAGCTTTACAATTAACCCGATATGCGTTTTTACTATGGTTAGGACTAGCAATATTTTTAATTCGTTAGTTATCTCGTTCCCAGTCTCTGACTGGGAATGCTATCAAAGAGGCTCTGCCTCCAGTGTGATTGAAGGCAGAGCCTTCTAGCATTCATTCCCATACAGAGTATGGGAACGAGAAAAAAATAAGACATCTGTAGCTTAAGTTGACACCAATTACCAATCACCAATTACCTATCTTATGTCTACCAAAGTAGTTGAAATTCTCTCATCAGAAGAACTGCGTCGGACATTAACTCGTATGGCTTCTCAGATTGTGGAAAGAACGCGAGATTTATCTCAATTGTTACTTCTGGGTATTCATACTAGAGGAGTCCCATTAGCTTATTCATTAGCCCGTCAAATAGAAATTCTGGAAGATGTTAATGTTTCTGTAGGCTCTTTGGATATTACATTTTATCGTGATGATCTTGATAAAATCGGCTTGAGAACTCCAGAGAAAACGGATATTCCCTTTGATTTGACCGGAAAAACGGTGGTACTTGTAGATGATGTCATTTTTAAAGGGAGAACTATTCGGGCTGCTTTAAATGCCGTGAATGAATATGGTAGACCAGAGGTAATTCGTTTAGCTATATTAGTAGATAGAGGTCATAGAGAGTTACCAATCCATCCAGATTTCATCGGTAAAAAGTTACCCACAGCTAAGGAGGAAATTGTTAAAGTTTATTTACAGGATAGTGATGGACGAGATGGTGTGGAGTTAATTAGTAATTGAAATTTCCTTTTTTAGACTTAAACTCAAAAGTATATTTTCTAGTTGTAGAGACGTTCCATGTAACGTCTCTACATTATTTACTTCTCCCATAAATCGGGTATTTGGAAAACAAGAACTAAGAGGATGTTTGAAAAGTGGTATTCCGTAATTTTCATCACATTGCTACCCCCCTTAGTCCCCCCTTTACAAGGGGGGAAACAATAAAAATCCAGTTCCCTCCCCTTTACAAGGGGAGGGTTAGGGTGGGGTAAAAAATATTTGATACATCAACCATAACTTTTCAAACACCCTCTAAGAACTAACTAACGCGGTTGCAGCTTCACCCCCCGACGTTCCAACATTTCCCGCGCTGTGGGACTGGGTGTATAATTATAACCATAGCCAGAACCCTGGGAATCATCCATTATTTGCGGTGTCAGTAAAATGATTACCTCTCTACGTTCGTTCTGTTTGTTTGTTTTCCTAAACAGCGCACCCAGCAGGGGAATATCACCCAAAATAGGTAATTTAGAAACACTTGTTCGATCTGTGTCTTGAATAATACCGGAAAGAATAAGCGTTTGACTATCCCGCAGACGCAATACACCAGATGTAAGAGTTCTTGCGGATAAAAGAGTTATTGTACCATTACCACCGCCGACTTGTGCTGTACCACCCGGAGCAGATACAGTAGGGGCAACGGACAAAGATACAAAACCGTTATCATCAATTCTTTCTACCTTCACATTCAAGGATAGACCTGCTTCCTTGATGATAGGTTTGCTGAAAGTGGTTGATGATGTAGTTCCTGTACCTTGGGATAAAATGTCTAATCCAGCATATACCTCTGTAGTTAACTTAACTACTGCATTTTGTCCTTCCTGAACAATTAAGGTAGGATCTGTGAGAATCTTAGCGTTGCCCTTGGTAACTTGAGCTTGTAAACTCGTAAGAAGCCGTCTAGGGAATTGGTATAAAGTTGGTATACCTCCCGTTTTGTTTCCTTGAATTGTGGGATCTCGATTAATACCAGCAGCAGACCCCGTAACTACAGCCTGAAGTGGATTATTTGTAACTGGTGTTTCAGTCACAGTATTGTTTACTTCATTAGAATTAGCTGGTCGAGAACCACCAAAATTTAAAGATGCTGCACCACCATCATTAACAAAGAAGTTGTTACCAACCCCAAAAGAAAAACTGGTATTGTAATCTTGAGTACCTGTCAGGTTGACATCAATAATTTTGACATTCACCACCACTTGACGACGACGGATATCAAGCTGTGTTAATTGAGATACTGCCATCTCAACCATCTTAGGACTACCAATTAATGTAACAGAATTTGTCCGCTCGTCTCCTGAAGCTTGCAACCCTCTGAGTATAGGTGTTGAATCTGTATATGTAATCCGTTGAGTCTCAATTTTTGTTTCTGTCGTCGTTTGAGTTTGAGTAACTGCGGTGTTAGCAGCACCACCCACAGGTACAGCATTAACACTAGTAACTAGTCGTTCCCGGCTGACCGCACTTTCCGCACCCAAAGCTACTAAGAAATTTAACGCCACATCCACCGTTACCTGATTTAGTCGGAGATTACGCATCACAAGATTACGACTAGAATTAGGTAATTGAGTCCCAACAAAAATTGTCCGTCCACTGCGGTTAGCTTCCAAACCACTCAAACGCAGGACGTAATTAAAAACATCTTGTACGGGTTCATTTTCTATATCCAAGGAAATCTTCTGAGATGTTTTAGTTACATTTTCAGCATCTTGCGGTTTTTCTGCTTCCCCACCTATATAAGCCAAATTCAGCCCAGCAGCACGAGCTAATAAAGATAAAACCTCTCTTACAGGTGCATCACGCAACACCAACCGACGAACTCGTTCTTTTGTACCTAAATTAATCACCACAGGAGATGTATCAATATTAGATTGAGTAATATCTCCTACAGGTGGGGCGACAGCCTTAGGTAAAAAAACAGGACTTTGCTTATAAGCTTGACCAGGATTTGGGGTTTGGGTAATTTTCCCGTCAATTGTAACTTGGGGGTTAGGAACTAGAACATCCGGCTGTTTACCTGGTTCATCTGGTTTATATTCAAATGTGGTAGCTGGTGTTACTGCTACCTTTTCCGTAGGCTTGGTAGTAGCTGGTGTTACTGCTACCTTTTCTGTAGGCTTAGTGGCGGTTGATGCTGTTGAATTTGTGGTAGCGGTAAAGCCCAGGGTAATATTATTATCCTTTCCCATGACGGGCTGATTGCTCGGTGCATCATCAATACCTGTAACTGTTACCCGAATGCTATTAGCGTCTAATTGTTTAACTTCAATAGATGCAATTCCTGGTGCGGGGTTTTTTTGCAGGAAGTTATTACCCTTGGGTAAACGGAGTTGGGTATTAATTACATCCGCAACTAAGGACTTGTCCTTTTTAGTGGTAAATACTTGGGGACGATCTCCCGCCGCAGTTTTTAAAATTACACTAACTCCCCCAGCAATGGGACTGAGTTCAACATCAGTAATTTGTGTAATCTTTGCTAACACTGGTTGGGCTGCTAAGAGTACAAAAGCTGCCACACTTGATCCGAAAACACTATTATGAAGCTGTTTCACAGTTCATTCCTCACATAAAATAAAAGTCTAAATCGTAACGTATAACAGGGAATAGGGAATAGGGAGAATATTTTATTTTGCCTGTTGCCTGTTGCCTCAAATTTGATTATTTTTCCGGTGCTTTAGCTGCTGCTGTTTTAGCGGCTAAATCTGCCGTTTCTTCAGAAGTTAGTGGCATTAAAGCCTCTAATGCAAAAGTTGTTGTCAGTTTACCGATACCAATTTGCACAGGGTTATCTTTATTGTCTGACATCTCTGGTGGAGACAATTTGGAGTCATAGTTTTTAACTAACAATAAAGGTTGTAATCGTTCAATGTTTCGCATAATTAATCGGGTTTGTTCAAAATTCCCCTCAATTTCTACATTGACAATACTGCGTTTAAGTTTGTTGTTAACTTCTACCCCAAAACTGCCATCATCTACCACAACAGGTTTTTCCGAAGCTGGAACAAATCTTTTCATCTTGGCTCTAATGGCATTACCAAAAGCTTTTCCATTGCTAGAATCTATCAAGCGACTGGTATCTAGTAATAGGGTATCTAAACTTTTTTCATCTGCAAATAAAGCTAAAACTTGTTGTTGTTGTTGTTTAGCTTCAGCCAAATCTGCTTCTATTTTACCGATTTGTTGGGCTTGGATTTTCTTTTGATTAACTTCTGTTTGTAGTTGCTCACGTTTAGTTTGTAGTTCTTGATAGTTATCCCAAGCGGGCATTGCCATGTTAAATAGCATATAACTTGCACCTAATAAACCTAAAACTGCGACTACACCACCAATAATAGTTGGTGTTAAGGTGACACCAAAAACAACAGGACCAGAATCTTGAGTATCTGTATCTTGATTGGCAAAATTTAAATCATCACTAAATGTCATTGGGCAATGACTCCTACTTTTTTGATATTACGAAGTCTATCTACTAGTCCGACTGTGCCTTTTTTCTCTAACTCTTGAATTAAATCAGATGCTGGCACACTACTCAAGCCTGTTTTAATGGTGTATTTAACTACTTGAATAGGTTTAATTTTTTCATTAGATTTACCACCCTTTGGGGGAAGAAAACCTGTAACGGTTGGTGCATCTACTAATTCTGCTGTGATAATTTTGGTTTCTTCTGGATTTAAAAATTTAGATTGTCCTAAACTTAAGGCAAAATCGTTGACTAAGGCATAGGAAATAGCAAAACCAGAAATTTCTAAGAATCCAGCGGTATTGGTATTAGTATTGGTTTTACTGGGGGTGGCAGCTACAACTTCTCTGCTAGGAAGAGGAGCGGCAATTTGCTTAATAGTTTCGATTTGCACTTTACTAGGAATGCGATCGCGCAAATCCTGTAACATTGCTGACCAAGGACGTATTTGATCAAACACCGTTACTAAAGCTTTCGTTTGGCTATTAATGCCGGCTGTTTCCGCCTTAATTTTATTAAGATTGACTATTATGCTCTCTAAACTCTTACCTTCCTCCTCTAGTTTTCCGATTTCTTGGGTTACTTCCGCGGTTTTCCCTTCTAAGATTGATAAACCAATAAATACCAAAGCTGGGAATACTAAACCTACTCCTACTCCTATATAAACTGGGATTAAATTCCCTAGTTGAATAGATGGTCTTTGAACACTTTTACTTTGATATTCTGGCCGATCTTTAAGGAAGTTAATATCTAGACTATACATTTTGTTACAACCCTCGCATTCCTAAACCCAGGACAATACCCAACCCAGGACGTTTAATTAAAGGATATTTTTCAGCATCTACCTCCAAAGACAAAGAAGTAATTGGATCTATTTGGGTAGTTGGTAAACTCAATCTTTGAGTGAAAAACTCATCAATTTGTGGTAATCCTCCTCCAGGACCGGCTAAAAGAATCTGCGCGACTTCCAGATTTTTACTTTGATTGAGGTAAAAATCAATGGAACGACGCAATTCATCAACTAATTCTTCGAGAACTCTCAACATAGAAGCCATCCCTGGATTACTACCTGTCACCCCACTATTGGGAATAGTCATACTCTCCAACATATCCATATCCCGTGATGCTGGTAACTTCATAGCCCTTGACAATGCAGTTTGGAGTTGATAAGTGCCAATCGGTACTGTTCGAGAAAATTCTGGGACACCATTGATAATGATGGCTATTTCTGTACTATCAAACTCAATATCAACTAAGACCGCTGCTTCTTCTGGTCCAAATAGCCGCAGTTGATCACGAACAGTGCGAATCAGGGCAAAGCTGTTAATTTCTAAGATATCAACTGTTAATCCTGCCTGTTCAAAGGTATTCAAATAGGTTTGCGTGATATCTTTACGAGTCGCAACTAACAAAACCTGCACCTTCTCAATGCCGTCTTCGTCCATAAAGTACCCAAGTTTTTGATAATCAACATCAGCTTCTTCTCTGGGATAGGGTAAATATAAAGCTGCTTCATGGTTGAGTATCATGTCCCGCAACTCCTTGTCATCTAATTCAGATGGGACAGGAATCAACCGAACAATGGAGTATCGTCCTGGGATACAAGTAGCAACACGGGTAGCTTTAGTTTTGCTTTCAGCGATCGCTTGCTGAATAATTTCGGACATTCCCACAGAATCAGCAATTTGACCATCAATAAATATACCTTCTGGTACTGGTACTGTTGTCAAGGATTCGATTTTTAAGTTTTGGCGGTGTTTACGTAGTTGGACTACGTTTACCCGTTCCGGCGCTAGTTCAATACCAATACCTTTACTGGATTTACCAAAGAAACTAGTGAAGGCTTTAACCATAGTTTTACCCGCTAGATTACAAAGAAAAATATTAAGGTTAGTTGTCAGTAGGGGCGAAGCATTTGGAAGATAAATTATCGGTCATTGCCAAAAATAGTTCTCCAAATGCTTCGCCCGTACAGTTGTCAGTTGTCAGTAGGGGCGAAGCATTTGGAAGATAAATTATCGGTCATTGCCAAAAAATAGTTCTCCAAATGCTTCGCCCGTACAGTTGTCAGTTGTCAGGCAAGAATTTTTAACCATTACCACCATTACCTATTATCCATTACCTATTATCCATTACCAAAATTGATATATCCTATAGTCTCCACAATTCACTATCCTTTTTCTTACCCAGATTAATTCTAAAAATACTATCACCTACTACGATGATTCGATTGCAAAAATTTAAACAACTGGTTTGTTGGGCATTACTGGGCTTATTTACTAGTTGGCTGGTTAGCTGCGGCATAGGTAATGTTGGCAATAATCCCAAACCTGCTAAAACTGGAGTTGTCACGATTGAGTTTTGGACAATGCAACTCCAACCGCAATTTACCAACTACTTTCAAAGTCTAATTACGACTTTTGAATCACAAAACCCAAGTATAAAAGTTAAATGGGTAGATGTGCCTTGGTCGGCAATGGAGAATAAGATTTTAACAGCAGTCTCCGCAAAAACCCCACCAGATGTTGTTAACCTTAATCCTGACTTTGCTTCCCAACTTGCGGGTAAAAATGCTTGGTTAGATTTGGATGCCAAAATTCCCAGTCAAGTCCGTTCCACCTATTTGCCAAATATTTGGCAAGCAAGTAGCCTCAATGGTAAGAGTTTTGGCATTCCTTGGTATCTCACCACGCGACTAACTATTTATAACACCGATTTACTAAAACAAGCGGGTATTACGAAACCTTCTGCCACTTATGCAGAATTAGGGCAAGCAGCGCAACAAATTAAAGATAAAACTGGTAAGTATGCTTTCTTCGCTACCTTTGTTCCCCAAGACTCTGGTGAGGTGTTGGAATCCTTGGTACAAATGGGTGTCACCCTAGTTAATGCTGAAGGTAAAGCTGGTTTTAATACGGATAAAGGAAAAGCTGCTTTTCAATACTGGGTAGATTTGTATAAAAAAGGTTTGTTACCGAAAGAATCTTTAACCCAAGGGCATCGTCATGCCATAGATTTATACCAATCTGGAGAAACGGCTTTTTTAGCTTCTGGGCCTGAGTTTCTGAAAACCATTGCTAATAATGCCCCCAAGGTTGCCCAAGCTTCCGCAATTGCCCCACAAATTACGGGTGATACAGGTAAGAAAAATGTTGCTGTGATGAATATCGTGATTCCTCGTGATAGTAAATATCCTGATGAAGCGGTTAAATTTGCCTTATTTGTTACGAATGACGAAAACCAATTAGCCTTTGCTAAAGCTGCTAACGTCCTACCTTCGACAATTAAGGCTTTGTCGGATACTTACTTTAAGGAAGTTCCCGCTAATGCTACGACGACGGAAAAGGGGCGGGTAATTAGTGCGACACAATTAAAACAGGCTGAGGTATTAACCCCCAAACTCAAAGATTTTAAAGTTTTGCAAAAATCAATTTACGAAAATTTACAAGCGGCAATGTTAGGACAAAAAACTGTAGATAAAGCTGTGGAAGATGCTGCCCAGCAGTGGGATAATCGGTAATCGGTAATTCTCAGAATCAGGATAACCAGGATTAAAAGAATGCAGAATTTAGAATTTAGAATTACGTTTTGCAACGGGGATTTTACCCCGACGCAAAACCCGCTGCTTGTAGAAGCAGGGGACTTTAACCCCAAAGGTAAGTTAAAGGATTTACAGGATATTATTGTTGATGAGACTATTGGAAATAGGGATTTTTTAATGATAGAAAATATCAATCAAAAAATTCATAAATTACAATCCTGTACATCCTCAAATCCTGGACATCCTGATTCTGACAGGAAAGATTGAATGATAGAAAATATCAATCAAAAAATTCATAAATTACAATCCTGTACATCCTCAAATCCTGGACATCCTGATTCTGACAAAAAAATCGCTTACTTTCTTTTTTTAAATTCCATTTGCCAAAAAATAACCAATTAAATACAAAGAACCACATAATACAACTTGATTATCTGTAGCAATAAAAGCAGCATCTAAGGCTGACAACACATCTGAATAGGTGTGACAAAAATTTAAATTTGGACAAATTGATGTTGCTAACTTAGCTAATTCTGCTAAATCTGCTGAATTACTATCTGGTACGGGAACTAAATATAATTTATCTCCTGGTTTAAGAAGTTCATGAAAAATCTCACCATGATCTTTAGTGGTTAACATTCCCATTACCCAAGTTATATTTTTGGTGTTGAGACTATCTACATAATTACGTAAAACTGTGGCTGAAGCTGGGTTGTGTGCGCCGTCAATGAGGAGTTTATGACTTTTCCAAGTTATCCATTGCATTCTCCCTGGCCACTTGGTTTTAGCCATTCCTTGAATAATAGCTTGTTCAGAAATTTGCCAATTTTGTTTTTGCAATATTTCCAAAGCTGCTAATGCTAAAGCTGAATTATGTAATTGAATTTGTCCCTGTAATGGTAATGGATATTTTATAAATTCAGAACTTTCTATTTTTTGATATTCTGCCCAATTTTGATTAATTTGTCGAGATGGTGGCGGGGTAAAAATTGGGCATTGTAATTCTAGAATACGCGATTGCATGACTTTCTCGGCATCGGCTGGCAATGAACCCATAACCACAGGACATCCTGGTTTGATAATTCCCGCTTTTTCTTTGGCAATATGGGCTAAAGTGGGTCCAAGTTGTTGCCAATGTTCTCGACTAATAGAAGTAATAACTGTTATCAAAGGATTATCACAGACATTGGTGGCATCTAAACGCCCTCCTAATCCTACTTCAATGATGGCAATATCAACTTGTTTCTGGGCAAAATATAACCAAGCCGCAGCGGTAATTACTTCAAATTGGGTAGGTGATTCTTCCTTTGGGTTAATAGCTGCTTGAACTTGTAGTATTAATTCACACAGTTCATTACTATCAATTGGTTGTTCGTTAACACAGATTCTTTCTGTCCAATCAATCAAGTGGGGAGAGGTGTAGCGTCCAGTTTGATAACCAGCCTCAGTAAGTACCGCAGACAGGTAAGCACAAACAGAACCTTTTCCGTTAGTCCCAGCGACATGAATAATTGGTACTTGGTGATGGGGATTTCCCAGCTTTGCCAATAAATCGACAATCCGGGATAACCCCAAATTCACACCAAAATGCTGAAAAGGTCGGAGTAAAGAATCTACGTTCATGGTGATTAGTGATTGGTATTTTGGATAAATAACTTCCCTGTTCCCTATTACCCATTACCAATCACCTATTACCCATTACCTAAAATTATGCTTCTCTGCTCAAAAAGTTTTGGACTTGTCTAAGAGCAGCAGCACCGATATTGAAAACAGCCCAACCAGCAGCGATCGCTACAGGTGCTAGAACAATTAATACACGATTATCAAAGTCCATATCGAGAAATCCTCTCTAAATTCAAAAATCTTAAGTTTTATCAACAGTTCTCAACTTTTATTGTGATCTGAAGTGGGGAATTTTTTCAAGCTTCTATGTAAAGTTTGATTAAAAGTCAGGGAAAAGGTGACAGGTGACAGGTTACAGGGAGCAGGTAAGAAGTTTATTCCAATGACCAATGACCAATGACCAATCACCAATGACCAATCACCAATCACCAATCACCAATCACCCATTAGCAGCATGAAGCAGGGCTAATTGATAGTATTTTTCAGCGTGTTCTATGAGTTCGGTGATTTCTGTGTCTGAGAGTTGACGGACTACTTTACCGGGAACACCCATGACTAGAGAACCGGGAGGGACATTTTTAGTGACTACTGCACCTGCGCCGATAATGCTGCCTGTACCGACCCTTACACCATTTAGGATAATAGCACCAATACCAATTAAACTACCACTTTCAATGTGAGCAGAATGTACCACAGCGCGATGGCCGACAGTGACATGATCTTCTAAGATTGTGGGTACGCCTGGATCACCATGGAGAATTGCGCCGTCTTGGATATTTGTACATTCGCCAATTTCAATTCGTTCTACATCACCTCTAACCACAGATCCATACCAAACGCTGGCTCTGGCTGCTATGCTTACAGAACCAATGATTACAGCGTTGGCTGCCACAAAAGCAGCTTGAGAAAATTCAGCAGATTTCCAGTCACAAGAGATAGACACGATAGAATATGGATATGGTACCCAGGAACACTGGAGAAACTCCAACCTTTAGGGCTGGTTGCCAAACCAGAATATCACAGCGTTGGACTTCTATCATCAGACGGTTGTGAAACTTGTTCTCAGGCACTATCTTCATTTTTATGTAGCAGTGAGCAAGTTATCTAAAGTAGTGGAGCAGGAGTGTAATCTTAAACCTACTGGTGCTGGCAAAAAACAATACTATGTTTATACGCACTTCATGATAAATCCAGGCTTTCAGTACCCGATATTTGGCCCTGAAATACAGTGTCCTCACTGTCGCCAAATTATTTCGGCTTTAACATTGACGGATACTTATCTATGTCCTCGTCATGGCGCATTTGAAGCTGAACCCAAAACTGGGGAGTTAGTCCATTTACAGTCTGGTCGTCATTGGCGCAGATGGGATGGTGAATGGTATCGTCAACATACTCATCCTGATGGGATTCGGTTTGAAATTCACGAAGCTTTAGACAAGCTTTATACTCAAGGTTATCGGGCTACGAGGATAATTGTCGCTAACCGTTATCAGGAGTTAATGAGTGGCTATTTGGAACGGAGTACACCTTGGCGTTCTGGACAAGGGGAAGTTGCTACGGGGGCGCGGTTATATGGTTTACCTGTAGAGTTTAGCCCTGATTCAGCCACAGAACCTTGCTGGGAAGTGATTAACTTTGATTTGGATAAAGAACCTGGTGTACCAGTGCGTTACCCATATTTCCGGTTGTTTGAGTAATAGTCAGTGGTCAGTGGTCAGTAGGGGCGAAGCATTTGGAAGATAAATTATCGGTCATTACCAAAAATAGTTCTCCAAATGCTTCGCCCGTACAGTGGTCAGTGGTCAGTAGGGGCGAAGCATTTGGAAGATAAATTATCGGTCATTACCAAAAATAGTTCTCCAAATGCTTCGCCCGTACAGTGGTCAGTGGTCAGTAGGGGCGAAGCATTTGGAAGATAAATTATCGGTCATTGCCAAAAATAGTTCTCCAAATGCTTCGCCCGTACAGTGGTTTGTGGTTTGTGGTAATAAAGAACTAGCAACCGACAACCGACAACTGACAACTGACAAAATTATGCACCATGCTTCCATTAGAACGGCAAATATCCATCTAGCGATCGCTTTTTATGAGCAGATAGGGTTTACGGTGGGCGATCGCTTCACCACCGGTTATACTCTAGCTTGCTGGATGGAAGGTTTGGGCGGGAGAATTGAACTCATCCAAATTCCTCAACCCAAACCAGCCCCAGATGCTTTTAATGATGAACATTATGTCGGCTATTATCATCTTGCTTTTGATGTGACTCAGATCACACCAGATTTACCAACTTGGTTGGAAAGCTTAAAAACACGGTTAGCGACAATAGAAAATTTACCACCTCTGAAAATTCTTTTAGAACCTACACAGCAGCAAATTGGCGATAAAATCTTAGAAGTCGCATTTATCGCTGATTTTGACGGATTACCTCTAGAATTTTTACGGTTTTTGCATAAATAGGCTGTAAATTAGTATTTATGCCCTTGGGGTGATACAATATTTTTCCTTTTCAGGTACATTTCTAGTTTCCATGAGGTACAGAAACATTTGCCCAATTTTTTAGTCACTCAATATATGTAACTTAAATTACATATATCTATTCGCCAAAGATATGTCTTTTTTCTCTATCGCCCAACGACATCGCTTTTCTTTAGTCATCTTGAGTATCTGGATCATAGCCGTTTTTGTGTTAAATCAAGATGCTGCTTTTAGCGGAGAAAGGGCGGATTTTTCCACCTCTTCCCACAACTCCAACCCAGAAAAATCTCAGAAAACATTAGTCGCTAAAGAAACACCAAATCTCGCTATTACAGCAAATGTTCAGAAAACAGTCCTTGATAATGGTTTAACTGTGATCACTAAGGAGGTTCATAATGCTCCTGTGGTGACAGTGCAATTATGGTACAAATTTGGATCAGGTCAGGAAGCATCTGGGGTAAATGGTATTGCCCATCAATTAGAACATATCATGTTTAAAGGTACTAGCAATCGTCCTATCCAATTTGGGCGGTTATTTAGTGCTTTGGGCAGTGATTCTAATGCTTTTACCAGTTATGACCAAACCGCATATTACAATACTGCGGAACGGGATAAACTCACGGCTCTGTTGACGCTAGAAGCAGATAGAATGAAAAACTCGCTGATTGATCCTCAACAGTTAGCTAGTGAGAAGCGAGTAGTTATTTCTGAATTACAAGGTTATGAAAATAGCCCCGAATATCGTTTAAATCGCGCTGTGATGCTGTCTGTTTTTCCAGATCATCCCTATGGATTACCTATTGGGGGAACTAAGGCTGATGTGGAGAAATTCACAGTTGAGCAAGTGCGAGAATATTATCAAAAATTCTATAGTCCTGACAATGCTGTTTTGGTAATT
The DNA here is from genome assembly GCF_009712025.1 of Dolichospermum sp. UHCC 0406. NCBI lineage: Bacteria > Bacillati > Cyanobacteriota > Cyanophyceae > Nostocales > Aphanizomenonaceae > Dolichospermum > Dolichospermum sp. UHCC 0406. The sequence continues at coordinate 33,119 of NZ_VILA01000015.1, read as the reverse complement.
GCGGGAGATTTTGACACCGCACCAACTTTGAAAACTGTGCAAACTGTGTTCGGGAAAATCCCCAAACGCCAATATTCACCCCATCATCTCATAACTCCATTACCTGCCGCTACTCCTACACCTGCAATTAAATTACAAGAACCGGGGGGAAATCCATTACTCCAACTAATTTACCCACTTCCCCAAATCAATCAACCAGATATTCCCGCTTTGGAAGTTATGGATTATATCTTGACTGCGGGTAAAAATGCTTACTTGTATCAGGAATTAGTAGAATCGGGTTTAGCTAATAATGTTTCGGGAAATGTTGCTAGTTTACGTGGGGGTGGTTGGTATGAAATATTAGTAACAGGTTCAGGAAATCAGGACTTAAATAAAATTGATGCAGCGGTAATAAAGGCGTTAGGAAAACTTGCCAAAGTCGCTGTGACAGAAGAACAGATAGAAAGAGCAAAAACTCAATTAACAGCTTCAGTTATTTTAAATAACCGTGATATTACCAATCAAGCCATGCAATTGGGTAATGATCAAATCACGACGGATAATTATCAATATACAGAAAAGCACTTAGTAAATATTCGGAAAGTCCAAGTTGCTGATGTGATGAATGTCATCAATAAATATCTACAACCAGCAGCCCGAAAAGTCGGATTTTTTGAACCTACTCAGCAAGCAGAAACTACCCGTGTTTCGACTTCGCTCAACAACCAAAGTTCATCTTACTCAACGCAAACAGAAGATAATTTTGCTGTTGATGTGGCTGTAGTTCCAGCGGAAGTCAAGAAGTATTTACCACCTCTAGATATATTACCCAAAACCCAACAAAGACAAATCCCCCAACAGTTACAGCTTGCTAATGGGTTACGCGTGTTACTGTTACCAGACAAAACTACACCAACAGTGACTTTGAGCGGATATATCAAAGCGGGAACAGAATTTGAGGCAGATAATCAAGGAGGATTAGCGTCTTTAGTGGCAGCAAATCTGATGAATGGCACGAAAACCAAAGATATGCGAACTATTGCCCAAGGATTAGATGCAAAAGGCGCAAATTTGGACTTTGAAGCTTCTCGTGAAGGTGTACGGATTAAAGGTAGTAGTTTAGCGGTGGATTTACCAATTTTGCTGGGGACATTGACGGATGTAATTAGAGATAGTACATTCCCAGAAAAAGAGTTTGCACTTTCACGTCAACAAGCTTTAACTTCCCTAGATTCAGATTTAGATGATCCTGATAAGGTTGCAAATCGTATCTTTGTGCAGTCTATTTATCCGAAAAAACACCCATTACATACCTTCCCAACTGCGAAAAGTATTGAACAAATTCAACGTCAAGATCTAATGGCTTTTAAAGCCCAACATTATCGTCCTGATACCACAGTTTTAGCAATCGTCGGCGATTTTGATGTTACCAAAGTGCGATCGCTCATTCAAGCAAAATTAGGAAATTGGCAAGTAAACGGCAAACCACCAACGGTAAAATATCCCAATGTGGGGATGCCAAAAAATGTAATTAATGTTAATCCTGTTGTCCCTGGTAAACCCCAAGCGATAACTTACATGGGTTACACCGGCATTAACCGTCAAGATAAACGATTTTATGCGGCGATGATCTTGAATCAAATTCTCGGCGGTGATACATTATCGAGTAGACTAGGGGCAGAAGTGCGCGATCGCCAAGGCCTAACCTACGGAATTTATAGCAATTTCATCACAGGTAAGAATGTTGGTACATTTCTCATTGAAATGCAAACCAGTCCAGAAGACGCACGCAAAGCAATTTCCAGTACCCGCAACCTCCTGAAGCAAGTTCATCAACAAGGTGTGACAGCACAGGAAGTAGAAACAGCTAAACGCAATTTAATCAGCAATTATAATATTTCTTTGGCCAATCCCGAACAGTTAAGCCAGAGAATGGTGATGAATGAAGTTTACGGGTTGAATCAGATAGAATTGCGCTCATTTATCAGCAAAATAGAACAAGTCAATCTCAATCAAGTCAATCAAACCGCTCGTGAATTACTTCACCCTGATAAAATTGTTGTTGTCACCGCAGGGCCACAAATTCTGGCACATAAAAAGATTAAATGAATGTGGTTCATGGATAATGGGAACAGGTGTGATTGACAATTATCCATTGAGCCATGAGTAACTTTTTGATTTGTTTATTCTCTCTGCTAATGAGTATAGTAATAATGGGTACTTCTCCAGCAACAGCAGAGAATCTATCTAGTAATCTCCTCAAACAACCACCAATAGAGATTACAGTTAGCTTGGGTAATGTTGCTAATGAATTAAAATTTGAGCCAAATCATTTAGAATTTACCTCTGGTAAACGCTACAATCTCAAGTTAAATAATCCTAGCTCACAAAAACATTATTTTACCGCTAAAGACTTTGCTGATGCAATTTGGACTCAAAAAGTCGAAGCCGGCAATGTAGAAATTAAAGGGAATATTCACGAATTAGAACTTAAACCTGGTGCAGAAGCAGAATGGGTATTTGTCCCGATGAAACCAGGTAAATATGCTTTAGGATGTACTATAGCTGGACACGCAGAAGCAGGAATGAAAGGAGAAATTGTGATTAGGTGATCATTTTTCACTGTCAGAATCAGGATTTACAGGATTTGTGGATTTACAGGATGAATATCTGTGTTTCTCTAGAAGCGCAAAATAAGTTAACTTAAATATAGATATTTTTTGCCAATAAATCTCAACAACTTCACAGCTAACCGGTAAAAGCACCCCTAATTCCTAAACTTCATGATGAATATTTTCGCTAACTTACTTTCTCAACCAGCCCAGCCAAAACCCGAAAAACGACAACGCGGAGGGATTGAAATTAAATCAACCCGTGAAATCGAAATTATGCGACAATCAGCGAAGATTGTGGCAACTGTTCTCAAGGAAATTTCTGACCTAGTTCAGCCAGGAATGACCACGGCCGATTTAGATGCTTATGCGGAAAAACGCATCCGCGAAATGGATGCAACTCCTAGCTTTAAAGGATATCATGGGTTTCCCGCTTCTATCTGCTCTAGCATTAATCATGAAGTTGTCCATGGAATTCCTAGCCATAAAAAGGTAATTCACACAGGAGATGTATTAAAAGTTGATACAGGTGCTTATTATCAAGGTTTTCATGGTGATTCCTGCATTACTATCGCTGTGGGTAGTGTGACGAGTGAAGCCGCAAGACTGATTAAAATAGCGGAGGAATCTCTATATAAAGGGATTGAACAAGTAAAAGCTGGTGTACATTTGGAGGAAATCGCCGGTGCAATTGAAGATCATGTCAAAGCCAATGGTTTTACAGTGGTGGAACAATTTACTGGTCATGGTGTGGGTAGAAATTTACACGAAGAACCAGCGGTTTTTAACTATCGAACTCGTGAAATACCGAATGTGAAATTGCGTTCAGGAATGACTTTAGCAATTGAACCAATTTTAAATGCTGGTTCTAAAAATACCAGAATTTTAGCTGATAGATGGACTGCGGTAACAGTTGATAATGCTTTATCTGCTCAGTTTGAGCATACTGTATTAGTGACAGATAGTGGTTATGAAATTTTGACTGATAGAAATCATCTTTAACTATGATTCTTTTGATTTAGATGATTTATATGACAAATGACAAATGACAAATGACAAATGACAAATGACAACTAACAAACGACAAATGACAAATGACAAATTAAATTGTTAGTTCCCACCAAGTTTTTTGACCAACCACACCATCTGTTGATAGACTTCGACGATTTTGAAAGGCTTTGACAGCAGTTTCGGTAACTGGTCCAAAAACTCCATCAATAGGTAGTCCATAACCATTAGACATTAACAATTTTTGTAAAACTTTCACAGATATGCCTGAATTACCAAAACCAATTACGGGCATAGGTTTATTCTGGGTTGTGCGATATCCTGTTGATAATTGAACACCTTTTTTATTGGTCATAGGGATATTCCCAGCATCAGCTAATTCAAAAGAACTGCTGGATGTCTGTTTTTGTGTGATTTGCTTAAATATTTGGTATCGTCGGAATGAGAGAATTGAGAGATTACTTGGGGAAGTTTCATTTATGTGGATAAATTCTGGTGGTGTAATTTGAGCAGAAGAAACTAACTTATTTGATTGATGATTTGTTAGCTGTACACCATTTTCTAGGTGAAACAAGGTTTGGTTTAATGGAAAATGGGGTATAGTTAGTGATTTCTGATTAAATACACCCATCATCAGCAGTCCGATTTCATTCATTGTCTTTTATAATTGTATTTATTTATAAAATGGGAAATGGCAAAAGCAGAGAAGAACGGATATAAACTGGCACTGAGTTTTTTGAAAAATCAAATATTAGTCCTATATATGTAATTACTATGATCAAATAGTAAAAAATATTTAGGGATATTGATGTATCATAAATCTATAGGTTGATATCAAAAGAATGATCTGATTTGACACTATAAGAATTATTGATTTCATTCATCTATCTTAAGGGAGTTAAAATCATTAAAAAAATATTTAGGACTTGGTAGAAGAGAAAAATTCCCAATTTATGAGATCGGGAATTTTAGACTTTTGATCAGGTAAGATATTTTAACCGATACTGTTGGCAACTGGATGGAAGTAGAAGGCAAAACCCAAGACAGTATAAGCAGCTAGGAGTAATGTCCCTTCTAACCAATTAGATTTACCATCAGAACTAATGCTATTAGCAATTAAAACTGATACAGCAACAGCGACTAATTCAAAGGGGTTAAAATCTAAATCCATTGGTTGGCCAATTACCCAACCGGCAATTACTAAAACCGGGGCCACAAACAGGGCAATTTGCATACTTGAACCCACAGCGACAGACATAGCCAAATCCATTTTGTTCTTCATGGCTACGGTAACTGCGGTAGCGTGTTCAGCAGCATTACCGATAATAGGAACTAAAATTACCCCGGTAAATAGGGCGCTTAAACCTAGTTGAGATGTAGCGACTTCCAATGAACCAACTAGTAGTTCTGACTCAAAGGCAACTAACAGGGTGCAAACTAAAAGGACACCACTCCATAACCAAACATTTGGTTTTTTATGGACAACTGCTTCTGCTTCCTCTTCAATATCTGCCACACCAACATCATACAAATAAGCATGAGTTTTCATGGAAAATAGCAGTGTTAAGCCGTAAACTAGAATTAAGACGACAGCTACAGCTAGGGAAAGATTCTGTACGGTTTTTTCACTAATCCCTATGGAGGTATAGTTCATTGCTGTTGGTAACAAAATGGCAATTACCGCCAAATTCATAGAAGAAGCATTTACACGAGCTATAACTGATTCAAATGTTTGTTCTTTGTAACGAATTCCGCCTAATAACATGGATAAACCCATGACTAAGAGTAAATTACTGATAATTGATCCAGTTATACTGGCTTTGACGACATCAATTAAGCCCGCATTCAGGGCAACTAAGGCAATAATCAATTCTGTGGCATTGCCAAAAGTCGCGTTTAAAAATCCGCCTATTCCTGGTCCAACAACTACAGCTATTTCTTCCGTAGCTGTACCCATCCAAGCTGCTAGGGGGAGTATAGCTAATGCAGCGGTGATGAAAACTATCAAGTCTCCCCATCCTAAAAAGTGGGCTGTTAGAGATATGGGTATAAACAACAGCAGCACGCTGAAAATAATGTTCTTGATTGACATTTTTACCTTTAGTTCAGGGGATATCTGCACAGGGACTAAAACATTATGTGCATTTGAACACCTATCATATCTGTCAAGGATGGTGATTGGTAATTGGTAATTGGGGTTCGATATTATTCCCCTTTTTTCTCCTGACTTCTATTAAAATTTAGAGGTGTTATTTATAACTGATTTTATGAGAAAACAATTGTAGAAATGTAGATATAGTAAGAATATTCTGCAAAATTACACATTTATTTGGATAAAAATATATGACTTTGGCAGCGGAAAAACCCAGTAGTTCTGGCTCAATATTACCATTAGATCAAGAGCCTAAATCCAGTCCTGAACATGATCCCCTGAAAACTGCTCAGGGTGTTTATGTCACGGTTCATGGTCATTTTTATCAACCTCCTAGAGAAAATCCTTATCTTGATGCGATTGAACGTCAACCCAGTGCTAGTCCTTTTCATGACTGGAATGAGCGCATTCATTGGGAGTGCTATCGTCCTAATGCCTTTGCTAGAGTCTTAAATGACCGAGGTGAAATTGTGAAGATTGTGAATAATTATGAATACATGAGCTTTAACATTGGTCCAACGCTGATGTCGTGGTTAGAACGCTACGATGGGTCCGTTTATCAGCGGATTTTGGAGGCTGATGCTAAAAGCTGCGATCGCCTAAATGGTCATGGGAATGCGATCGCTCAAGTCTATAATCACATTATCCTCCCCCTAGCCAATGAACGAGATAAACATACACAAATTCGCTGGGGTAAGGAAGATTTCCGTTCTCGCTTTGGCCGTGATCCTGAAGGAATGTGGTTGGCAGAAACAGCCGTAGATTATGCCACTTTAGAAGCCTTGGTAGCGGAAGGCATTAAATTTATCATTTTAGCCCCTTCTCAAGCCCAGCGTTGTCGTCTAATCCCCACAGGAGATGATTCTGGTGGTCAATGGCATGAGGTGGGGGGTAATCAGATTGATCCTACTCGTCCTTATCGCTGTTATTTAGATAGCGATGAATCTGCAAACAAATCAACTGCCTATATTGATATCTTTTTCTATGATGGTCCGATTTCGCGGGATATGGGTTTTAGTGATGTTGTCTACAATTCCCATCATTTTGCGGGACGCATTGGGGCAGCTATTCGCGGGGATCATCGTCAGTCCCAATTAATTTCTGTAGCTACAGATGGGGAAACCTTTGGACATCACAAAAAAGGCACAGAAAAGACTTTAGCCTATGCTTTTATTGGTGAGTTTCCCCGTCATGGTTGGACTGTCACCAATTTTGCCCATTATTTGAGTTTAAATCCTCCCTCTTGGGAAGTAAAAATCAAGTCTGTGACGGCTTGGAGTTGCGCCCATGGTGTGGATAGATGGCAAGATGATTGTGGTTGTGGTGGTGAAGGAGGCGTGTGGCATCAAAAATGGCGACGGCCGTTAAGAAATGCTTTAAATTGGCTGCGGGATCAGTTAATTGATGTTTATGAAGAATATGGCAGTGCATTATTTCGTGATCCTTGGCAAGCGCGGGACGAATATGTTCATGTCATGGGCGATCGCACTCCCGCTAATATTAACCGGTTTCTGTCCCGCCATCAAACTCGCAAACTCCAAGCGGTTGAACAGGTAGAAGCTTTACGCTTGTTGGAAATGCAGCGTCACTCTTTACTGATGTTTACCAGTTGCGGCTGGTTTTTTGAGGAAATTTCTCGCCCAGAGGGAACACAAATTTTGCGTTATGCCTCCCGTGCTTTAGAATTAGCCGGAGATGTGGCAGGTATCCAATTAGAAAAGGATTTTCTTAAACGTTTAGGTTTAGCTCCTAGCAATGTAGAGGAGTTTAAACATGGGGCTGAGATATATCGTCGGTTGGTGCTAACTGCCCAAATTGGCTTTAAACAAGTTGCTGCCCATTACGCCATTACTTCCCTATTTAATCATCACCAAAATACTGCCCCTGGACAAGAGACAGATAAACACCCTCATAATCATCATCAGCGTGTTTATTGTTATGATGCCCATGAGCTAGATTATCATAAGCAAAGCCTGGGACCATTAACTATGGCAGTGGGGCATTTGCAGCTAGTGTCAGATATTACTTGGGAAAGTGAAAATTTAGTATTTGCGGTTTTGCATTTGGGTGGTTGGGATTTTCATTGCTGTATTCAGCAGTTTGCCGGACGACGTAACTATAGTCAAATCAAGGAAAAGCTGTTTGCAGCCTTGCAACAGGCTAGTATCGCTCATGTTATTTTGGTGATGACTCAACTATTTGGTGATGAAGCCTTTAGTTTGCAAACTTTATTTGCGGAAGAACGTCACCGCATTATGCGGTTGTTGAGTCAGGAAACACTGGCACGATTAGACCAGTTATATACTCAAGCCTATAGGGATAATTACGGTGTAATTATGGCCTTTCATCGGGATGAATTGGAAGTACCACGAGAATTACAGGTAGCAGCGGAGATTGCTTTGGGTTATCGTTGTTTAACAGCTTTAAAATCCCTAGAACAAGATATTAGCGAACTACAATTAAGCTGGAATCTGATTGTAGAATTAGAAGCGATCGCTACTGAAGCCAAACATCTCCGTTGTCAATTAAATATCCCCGATGGTAATCAAATTCTAGAACAATTGATAGTCCGGTTATTGTGGCAATTATTGTATGATGCCAATAGCAAAATAGATACAGATATCCAACGTTTAGAACGATTGATTGATGTTGGTCATAAATTACATCTTGGCATTAATTTAAACCATTCTCAAGAACTTTACTGGAGTTGTTTACACAGTCAAATATTGCCACGAATTACCAGTATTGATAATGAAGCCGAAACTATTCAATGTCGTCAATTGCTAAAATTAGGACAAAAATTAGCGGTTGATGTCAGTCCTTATTTAGGGCTTGCTGAAAAAGTCTTTTCGTGAGGGCTAGGAGTCACCGAGTCAGGAGTCACCGAGTCAGGAGTCAGGAGGAAGAATTAGAAGGAGAGAAGAATAGTCTCAAATTTCAGAAAGTGATAGGTTTTTAATGGTTTCAATCCTTATTCCTTGCACCTAATTCACTTTTTTAACCGGGAAACTCTTAATCTATCTAGGTTTTCGGTTTATTCAGCAAGCCCTATTTAGATAAATTGATTTAAATTTGTAGGGTGGGCAATGTCCACCCTAATCTTACAGTTTAATCTTGGGGAGGTTTACAATGGTACGGATACAGCCACTGACATTTAAAGAGTCCATGAGTATGTTTTTCTAAAAAAGATCCAGTATTGTACTTTTTTGAGATATTAATTCCGGCTTTTGTTTTGATTTCATAAAGCCAAGGAAAAGACACTATCAGAACAGCCATAACACCGAAGAGATACAAAGAAAAAGTTACAGCTTTAGGAAATTTGCGGGACTGAAAATTGATTTTTTTAGGCATAGAAGTGGTAAACCCAATGTCTATTATAGCTTAAAGATGTCTATTATAGCTTAAAAATCAAAATATGGTTTTGATTAGGTTAAGGTTAAAAATAGTTATGTCGTAGGTTGGGCTGGCAGAAGGAAACCCAACAAAACTCTTGATAATGTTGGGTTTTGCTATCACTCAACCCAACCTACATTTCCTTAACCTAACGAGTAAGTAGGTTAGCATTGAAAATCGTCGCTATGGCAAGGCAAGAGGCAAGAGGCAAGAGGGTTTGGGAGATTTTACTTTTCGTTACATATTACTCTTCGAGAAGCCGCTTCGCGTCTACGGTTTTTTTCCGTTCACCTACTTATTACAATGGGAACTATTTTTATCATCCAGAAACAGAAAAAGGAATCTAGAAAATAAATTGTGTTAATTAAAGAAGATTATCATTTAATCAAGCAGATTAGTAAAAGGGGATTTTGTCAAACATTTCTTGCTGTAGATGAAAGTCAATTTCCGCCAATTCCTTGTGTTATTCACCAATTTTCATCTCAATATCAAACACTGGAAAATTTTCAATATCAGGTAGAGAAATTAACGGAATTAGGTAAACATCCGCAAATTCCTTCCCTAATCACACATTTTAAAGAAAATGAATATTACTATTTAATTCAAGAATTTATTGAAGGTGATAATTTAGCTAGTTTATTAGCAAAGCAAGGTGTTTTTAATGAAACTCAGATTTGGCAAGTTTTAAAAAGTTTATTACCAGTTCTCAAGTTTATTCATGATCATCAAATTATTCACCAGAATATTCAACCAAAAAATATTATTTTGCGGACTGTAAATCAAAGTCAAGATTTATTAGATAATCTAGTTTTAGTTGATTTTGCTGCAATGAAATTTGTCAATATCAATGAATCTAAAGATGATTTAGTTGGTAGTCCAGAATATATTTCGCCAGAACAAATACAAGGTAAAGCTGTTTTTGTCAGTGATCTTTATAGTTTAGGTATAACTTGTATTTATCTACTAACTCAAATACCACCTTTTGAATTATTTGATATTACTAATAATAGCTGGATATGGCGAGATTATCTCACCAATCAAATTAGCGAACATCTAGGACAAACCCTTGATAAACTTATAAAATATAATTTACAAGAACGCTGGCAATCAGCAGATCAACTTATTTATACTTTGGGAATTAAAGATCATTATTTGCCTTTATTATCCCCAATTAATCATCCTTTATGGCAACTTTCCTATCCTCTTGAAAATCAAATCAATAGTTCTATTAATACTGTGGCATTAAGTCATGATGGTAAAATATTAGCCAGTGGAGAAGATAATAAAAGTATTAAATTATGGGATTTAAACAATCGGCAATTAATAGCAAATTTTTTCGGACATACTCAAGCTATAACATCAGTTATTTTTAATCACAATGATACAATTTTAGCCACAGCTAGTGATGATCAAACTATGAATTTGTGGGATGTGAAGACATTAGCAAAAATTCATCTTCTGACTGGACATTCACACGCTGTTAAATCTCTAGCATTTCATCCCCAAGGGCAAATTTTAGCTAGTGGAAGTTGGGATAAAACTATTAAAATTTGGGATGTGAATACAGGTTTAGGACTGAATACTTTAACTGGGCATAAATTACAAATAAATGCTGTAGCTTTTAGTCCCCAAGGACGACTTTTAGCAAGTGCTAGTTATGATCGCACAGTTCGCATCTGGCAATTAGAAGACGGAAAATTTAACTTATTAACAACTCTTTCCGGTCATACTTGGGCAGTTTTAACAGTTGCTTTTAGTCCCAATGGTCAAATTTTGGCAACGGGTAGCGGTGATAATACAATTAAATTATGGGATGTTGGCACTGGTGAATTAATTAGCACACTTTCAGGTCATTCTTGGTCAGTGGTGGCTGTAGCTTTTAGTGCTGACGGAGAAACGCTGATTAGTGGCAGTTGGGATAAAACGGTAAAAATTTGGCAAATCAGCACAAAAAAAGAAATTGCTAGTCTTGTAGGTCATACAGACTCAGTATCTAGCGTTGCTATGAGTCATGATGCAAAATTGATTGCCAGTGGTAGTAAGGACAAGACAATCAAATTGTGGCAAAGGGGACTGGTGATAGGTGATAATTTTACTTAATTACCCATTACCAATCACCAATTACCAACTACCAATTACCAACTTAAAATAATCAGGCGCTACCTGTGAAGGCAACCTCTGGAAATTTCAACTGTGCTTCTGCCATTGGGCGTTTTCTGCCTTCTTCTTGCCAGTAGTTAATCACTTCTGTGGCTTTGTTGAGTAACTCCACCCGATCAACATCTGTAATCCAGTGTTTGGATTCTAACTCTTTTTTTAGCTCTTCCCAGGCATCATTTCTGGGCCAAAAAAAGTATTTGGTTAAGGGGCTAGATCCTTTACCAACAACCTGATCAACTGCTAGGGCGACGTTTTCGTCTAACCAGAGAATTTTTAAAATGAACTTGGTCAATTACACCTCCGGGGAATATCCGGGTTTTACTTACTAAGTTTGCGACCCCTTATTTTAACTCAATCTTTGACTAATTGACCAATGAATGAAGAAATTTGGGAATCTTCTTTGTTAGCTGTTGCTATATGATTAATTTTGTTGCCTATCACGTCAGAGTTAGATGATTAAACTAATTAGTATTTTCCTGAGTCTGTTGCTGGTTTTTGGCTGGAATACACCAGTTATGGCAGAATCTCAACCCATTACCGCCGAGGAGTTGCAAGCAGGGGATGAATTAGCGACTAAGGCTTTTGCAGCCACAAATCAGGGTGATTTTGTGAAAGCGGAGGCTTATTGGACAGAAATTATTGAAAAATTTCCTACCAATGCGGGAGCATGGAGTAATCGCGGTAATTCTCGTGTCAGTCAGAATAAGTTACAATCCGCATTGATGGATTATAACAAAGCTGTAGAACTTGCGCCTAATGTGACAGATCCTTATTTGAATCGGGGGACGGCGTTGGAGGGTTTGGGAAGATGGGAGGATGCGATCGCTGATTATAATCGTGTATTAGAATTAGATCCTCAAGATGCTATGGCTTATAATAATCGTGGTAATGCTAAAACAGGTTTAGGGAAATGGCAAGAAGCGATTTTAGATTTCCAAAAAGCCACAGAAATTACCCCCAATTTTGCCTTTGCTAGAGCTAATTATGCCCTGGCTTTATATGAAACCAGTCAAAGGGAAAAAGCTATCCGCGAGATGCGGAATATAGTCCGTAAATATCCTCGATTTGCTGATATGCGTGCCGCTTTAACAGCCGCTTATTGGGTGACAGGAAATAAAGGAGAAGCGGAAAGTAATTGGGTAGCAGCCTATGGACTAGATACCCGTTATAAGGATATGAATTGGGTAACGAATATCCGTCGCTGGCCACCAAGTATGGTAGTAGCTTTAGATAGATTTTTGAAATTACAATAAATTAGCCAATTATTGAAGGTGGCGTTACCTAATTAACGCACTTTTCAATTTCCACAAAATTAAACTTAAAGCCATTTTCCTGCATTTTCTTCTCTTTAGTGACTTTCCCAAAATCGGCAAATTCAGGAAAGTATATGTCTCCCACAAAATTACCTTCAACAATGGTTAAATAGAGCTTATCAGCAAATTTGATTGCTTCAGTATAAATCTGTCCACCACCAGCGATAAATATTTCTTCTGTTTCACTCATTTTCGCCCATGCAATTGCTTCTGGTAATGAATGCAAAACTACACAACCAAAGGCTTGAAAATTGGGATCTCTGGTAAGAATAATAGTTGTACAATTGGGAAATGGTTTAGTTAAGGTAGAATAACTTTTGCGCCCGATAATTACCGGATGTCTCCGGATCTTTTGCCGATAATAAAGTTCATCACTGGGAATATTCCAGGGACTACCCGAACGAATATGTTTTCTTGTCGAGTCTGATAAAATTCGATTTTCAGAAATGGCAGCAATGAGACTAATCAAAGGCATAATTTACCCCTATTTATTATTCTTCTACCCGATAACCCAGTTCTGCTAACCGCACTCGTGAATGTCGCCATTTAGGTTGAACTTTGACAAATAATTCTAGATAAACTTTCCCAGCAATTAGCTTTTGAATTTGTTGTCTAGCTTCACTACCAATGGCTTTGAGCATTGTTCCCCCTTTGCCGATGAGAATCCCTTTTTGAGAATCTCTCTCAACATGGATTGTGGCAAGAACACGGGTAATTTTTGGAGCTTCTTCGACTAAATCAATGGCGATCGCTACGGAGTGGGGAACTTCTTGACGGGTTAATAATAATATTTGTTCTCGAATCAATTCACCCATGATAAACCGTTCTGGTTGGTCTGTAACTAAATCGGGTGGATAGTAAAATGGTCCTGGTTGGAGATGACTAATTAATAAATCTTGGAGTTGCGATAATTCCGCCCCAGTTTTAGCAGAAAATTTCACACTTTGCCATTGATAGCTATTAGCTAATTGAATATAACTATCATCTATTTTTTGATAATCTTCTGGTTGTTCATCAATTTTATTAATCCCCAGAATTACAGGTGTTTGACTATTAATTAGTAGTTCTGCCACATAGCGATCGCCTGGACCACAAGCAACAGTGCCATCAACTACAAATAATATCACATCTACCGATTCAATGGCAATTTTCGCATTTTTTACCAGCACTTCTCCCAATTGATGATGGGGTTTGTGAATACCCGGTGTATCTACAAAAATTAACTGGGCTGTTTCTGTAGTTACAATCCCCTTTAACCGATTGCGAGTAGTTTGGGATACTGGGGAAGTAATGGCTATTTTTTGTCCGACTAATTCATTCATTAAAGTGGATTTACCCACATTAGTCCGGCCGATAATGCCAATAAAACCTGATTTAAACCCATCCGGTGCTTGAGGAATCATTACCCCACCGAAATCAGTAAAAATATTATTATCAATATTAGAGACTTGTGATTCTACTTGCATTGTTTACAGTTATGATTAATAGATTATTTTGACTTAGATGGAAATTTTCTTTGAGACTAAGCACCAAGATACATTAATTATTGCATATTTATGGAAATGATAAAAATTGTCTTCCCTAGCACAAATCGCAAACCATAATTATATTAAGTACAGTATCTTTATCTAGCTCACTGACTATGACCATAGCCTCAACCGCAGTAAATCCTTATTTAGCAGGCAATTTTGCCCCCATAAACACAGAAGTCAGCACTGACAACTTGGAAGTTATCGGAGAAATCCCTCCAGAATTATCAGGGATGTTTGTCCGCAATGGACCGAACCCACAATGGAGTCCCATTGGTCAATATCACTGGTTTGATGGCGATGGAATGTTACATGGTGTACAAATCAACGACGGTAAAGCCACTTATCACAATCGCTATGTGAGAACTAGGGGCTGGAATATTGAACATGAAGCTGGTAAAGCTGTGTGGAGTGGACTTTTAGAACCACCGCAAATGGACAACCCCCACGGACCGGGGAAAAATACCGCTAATACAGCCCTCGTATGGCACAATCAACAGCTTTTAGCATTATGGGAAGGAGGTGCGCCTCATCACATCAACACTGCTGACTTAGCGACTATTGGGGAACATACCTATAATGATAAACTAGTTTCCGCCTTTACCGCCCATCCCAAGGTAGATCCAGTTACGGGGGAAATGATGTTTTTTGGTTACGGTTTTAGACCACCTTATCTACAATATGGCGTAGTTTCCGCCCAAGGTGAGTTATTACGAACAGTACCCATAGAAATACCCACAGCGGTAATGATGCACGATTTCGCCATTACGGAAAATTATACCATTTTCATGGATTTACCCCTGACATTTAGTGCGGAACGAATGATGCGGGGAGAACCGATGATGATGTTTGAGAGCGATCGCCCCAGTCGGTTTGGTATAATGCCTCGTCATGGTGACAGCAGCAATATTCGCTGGTTTGAATGTCCTCCTTGCTACGTTTTTCACACCCTCAATGCTTATGAAGCGGGAGACGAAGTGATTCTTATCGCTTGTCGCATGAATTCCACTAATGTCCTGATTTCCCAGGATACACACAGTGATCCCAAAGGAGACATTCCTTTTTTACACCGTTGGCGTTTTAACCTTAGCACAGGTGTAGTTACAGAAGAACAACTAGATGATGTACCGGGAGAATTTCCCCGTGTCAATGAAAAACTGTTAGGAAGAAAAACCCAATATGGCTATGTGGGAAAAATGGCAAATAATCCAAATCCCTTATTTGATGGTCTAATCAAATACGATTTTGAAAATGGTAAATCCCAAACCCATGAATTTGGCAAAAATCGTTATGGGGGAGAAGCAGTATTTGCACCAGATCCTAATTCTACAGTAGAAGACAAAGGATGGCTGGTAACATTTATTTATGATGAAAATTCCCAAACATCAGAACTCGTAGTTATCAACGCGCAAGATATCACCAGCGAACCTATAGCGCGGGTAATGATTCCTCAACGTGTACCCTATGGATTCCACGGTATTTGGATTTCCTAATTGAGTAGGTTGGGTTGACGTATGTTACCCAACATTGTCATTATCAATTCTTTTGTTGGGTTGCGCTGTCGCTGAACCCAACCTACTTGGTAGGATTTTTCTCAACTAAATCAGCAAACTTTTTTAATATTTCCCAATACTTTTCTCCCGCAACAAAAGATAAATCATTATGGCTGGCTTTTTCTACCCAAAAAGAAAGTTTGAGAGATGATACAGCAGTAAATAATTTTTCTCCATGACTAAAAGGAATAATTTCGTCAGTTTTACCATGAATTATCAAAACTGGACATTTGACTTTTTTGATTTTGTCGAGATTAGTAAACTTATCAAAAGGTAGAAGTGGCACAGGAACAACTACCCGAAAAATAGAAGTAAAGCTACTTTCAACTATTAACCCACCTACAGGTTTTTTTGATGCTAAATCTACGGCTGAACCACCACCAATGGAACGCCCAAATACTATAATTTTTTGGGGGGAAACTTTTAAAGTTTGAGTTAAATAATTGTAAGCAGTATTAATGTCTTGATAAGCAGCTTTTTCTGTAGGAGTTCCTTCACTTGTTCCATAACCCCGATAATCATAAGCAAAGACACTAAAACCCAAATCTCGGATTTTTTCTAACCGTGATTTAATATATCCCAAATCTTCAGCATTACCATGAGCATAAAGAATAGTGTATTTAGCTTGAGGATTTCGTAAATAAATTGCCGAAATATTTTTATTAGCTGCGGTTTTTATTTTGAGAATATCTTGATTATCTTGATAACTAGATGGTTGAGGCACAAAAATCATGCTGTCAGCACGAAAATAAACATAGACAGCAAAAAATGCGTAAATAAAAATTAGAGATTTTAACATTCGCTTCCAGGTTAAATCACCAATAAGTAGTTTTTTTAATTTTTGTTTATCCATAACTGCTAAACAAGGGCGAGTAAGAAAACCGGAATCCACAAATGTATTATTGTATATACTTATCAATACCCTCAACCCAAAATTGAAGCTGAATGGAACTGCTGCACCAAAAAGAAGACATCATTGCCCATCAGTATCGCATTCTAGATACCTTGGGACAAGGTGGAAGTGGGACGACATACCTTGCTGAAGAGTTAGAAAGCACTAAACAAGTGGCTCTCAAAGCCTTATCGCTCCACCGCATGACTGACTGGAAAATGATGGAATTGTTTGAGCGAGAAGCAAAAATTCTCTCCCAACTCAATCATCCAGGTATTCCTCAATATTTAGGATATTTTCAAGTAGAAACCCCCGAAGACCGTTATTTTTACATTGCCCAGCAACTGGCAGAAGGTAAGACACTGGCGGGGTTGGTAGAGAGTGGGTGGCGCACCAGTGAAGATGAGGTGCGGCGCATTGCTATCCAAATATTAGAAATTTTAGTGTATTTGCACTCCCTCAAGCCTCCTGTAGTTCATCGAGATATCAAGCCACATAATATTATTCGTGGTGACAATGGGCAGGTGTTTTTGGTGGATTTTGGGGCTGTACAACATACCTATTACACCACTTTTATGCGTGGAAGTACAGTAGTAGGAACTTATGGTTATATGGCTCCCGAACAGTTTCGATCACAAGCTGTACCTGCCACTGATTTGTATGCTTTAGGAGCAACTTTATTATTTCTTTTAACACACCGCTCCCCCGCAGATTTGGAGAGTGATGGATTAAAAATTAATTTCCGTCCCCATGTGCAGATTAGTGAAGAATTTGCCGACTGGCTAGAGAAAATGTTAGAGCCAGATACAGAAGATCGTTTTTCTTCGGCACAGAATGCTTTGGAAGTATTGCAGGGTAAGGGTAAGCTGACTGTAAAATCGAATGACTCTATTTCTCTTCAGTGGAAAAAAATAATTGGAGTTGGTATTACTGCTGTTACTGCTGTTACGCTGTTAAATTTATATAAGTGGGATATTTTAAGCAGCATTAGATTTACGGATATTGCTGGCGGGAATATACTTCACATAGCAGCAAAACAAGGTAACAAGGAGATAGTAAAACAGCAGCTTGAGCAAGGTGCTGATATCCATTCCACGAATAACGATGGTAACACTCCTCTGCATTTGGCAGCACAAAACGATAATAGGGACACAGTAGAACTTCTGATTGCTAAGGGTGCTGATATCCATTCCACGAATAACGATGGTAACACTCCTCTGCATTTGGCAGCACAAAAAGATAATAGGGACACAGTAGAACTTCTGATTGCTAAGGGTGCTGATATCCATTCCACGAATAACGATGGTAACACTCCATTACACTTGGTAGACCGACTAGACATAGTAGAACTGCTGGTCGCTAGGGGTGCTGATGTCAATGCCAAAAACCACAATGGTAACACTCCAGAGCAAGAAAGAGGAGAACGTGCGATAGAACGTGCGAGGAACAAAACTGTAAAGTAATGATCAATCTAACGAAATACCACAAACAAAAATATGGAAGTATTGCACCAAGCTGGAGAAATTATCAATCAACGATATCGCATTCTACGTATATTGGGACAGGGTGGAGTTGGGATTACCTATGCAGCTATTGACTTAGAAAACAGCGAAGAAGTAGCTCTGAAAGTTTTATCATTACGCCGCATGAGTGACTGGAAAAAGATAGAGTTATTTGAAAGAGAAGCAAAAATTCTATCTCAACTTAACCATTCAGCAATTCCTCACTACTTGGATTATTTTCAAATAGATACTAACTCTGACCGTTCCTTTTATATTGTTCAACAATTAGCACCTGGAAATTCTCTGGCAACGTTAGTAGAAAATGGTTGGCTTCCTGATGAAGGAAAAATCAAACAAATAGCTATTCAAATGTTAGAAATTTTGATTTATTTACATTCTCTAACACCGCCAGTTATTCATCGTGATATTAAGCCACAAAATATTATTTTAAGCCATGATAAAAAGAAGTTATTCTTAGTAGATTTCGGAGCAGTAGCGGACACATATCATAATACTGTGACTGGCGGCAGTACAGTAGTAGGAACTTTCGGTTATATGGCTCCTGAACAGTTCCGTGGACAAGCTTTTCCGTCTACTGATTTATATGGTTTAGCAACAACATTGCTATTTTTGTTAACGGGAAAATCACCCACTGATTTACCACAGCGTCAACTCAAAATTGATTTTCGTCCCTACGTTGATATTTCTAAAGATTTTGCCAACTGGTTAGAACAAATGTTAGAACCAGTCAGTGCTGACCGTTTTTCTTCAGCGGCGGCAGCCTTAGCAACATTATTAGGTCAAATAGCACTCATACCTCGGCAACCAAAGAAAAGTAATGTAGTTTTGAGTAAAACGGAGAATAGTTTAATTATAACTATTCCTCCAGGGTGTTTTTACAACAATTACAGTTTTCTATTTTTATTTTTTTCTATAATTTTTTATAGTGTTTTTGTGCTAATTTATTGGATTATAGTTGTTGATTATCTCGGTGGGTGGGGATTATTAATATTACTATCATTATTATTAGTCCCATTATTTGTGATACCTGGATTAATCATCCCTGTCATAAAATTATTATATAAACTAATCTTCTCCAAACCTTTATCTCTTTTCATTACTTCTTTTATGAATTCTGTATCAACTACACTGCTACAAATTGATCAGGACTATATCAGCATAGAAATATGGTTACTTGGTTGGTGTATTCCGGAAATAAAAATTCCCAAGTCAGATATTATTAGTGTGGGATTCAATGGTATGATGGGTTATAAATTTTCTAATCTTCTAATTCTTTATATTGTCAGATCCTATTCTTCAGATAAAAATGGAGAAAATATTCAAACTTTTGAAAAAAAGAGACATTTTCGATTTGGTGCATTTTTGACACAACAAGAGAAAGAATGGCTAGTATGGGAGATAAAAAATACCTTAAATTAAGAATTTAGAGATTTTAACATTTGTTGAATAGGGCAGACTAGAAGCCCACCCTACAAAATTCAAAATTAATTACTGTTTTCAGTCAATTATCTCACAGAAAATGCCTCGCTAAACCGTCGAGTAATTGGTTCAATAATGAATGTCAAAACTGATTTTTGCCGGGTGACAATTTCGGCATTAGCAGCCATACCTGGATTAAATTCTACCTCTTGTCCGCGCACATTCAAAGAATGTTTACTTAACTTAATCCTTGTCGGAAAAACCAAACCTAAGTCTTTATCAATTACGGCATTGGGACTGATTTGTAATACTTCACCTTCAACTACACCAAATTCTTGAAAGGGAAAAGTGGCGATTTTGACTTTTGCTTTCATTCCCTGGTTAATAAAACCAATATCACGGTTAAGAACTTTTACTTCTAGGAGCATTTCTTCTCCTTCTGGTAAAATTGATAGTAGTTCTTCTCCAGATTGGACTGGACCTTTGGTAGCTTTAATTTTGTAAATTGTGCCGGCAACAGGGGCTTTGATAGTTTCTCCGTCTTTTTGTTGTCTAGCTTGTTCTAATTGACCAGCAACAGTAGTTAATTCTTCTTTGCGTTTGTTGATTTGGGTGAGAATTTCGCTTTGACGTTCTGAGGTTAACCGGATATTTTGATTACGCGCTGTTTGATAAGCCTGTTCTGCTTGATTAATTTCTTGAAATTGAGCAGCCGCGTCTTTTTCTAAAGAAGCAATTTTATCTTTCGCTTCTGTTAAATTATTTTGATTTTTAGTAATTTCATCGGAATTTCTGATAATATCTGCATTGGCACGATTTAATCTTTCTTTAGCATCCAGATAATCAACTCTCGTTAAAGCCCCTGGTTCAACCAAGGTACGAAGATTTTCTTCTCGTTGTTGAGCAATAGATAAATTATTATCTAACATAGAACGGAGACTTTTGACATTCTCTAAGTTTTTTTGAACATTGGTAAAACTGACTTTAGCATTTGCCAAATTTTCTTGTAAGCGACTCAACCGAACTTTGGCTTGATTAAGTATTGATTGTTGACGTTTGGCTTCTGCTGCTGCTGCTGCTTGTTTGGCTTTATAGTCTAATAACCGGGAGTTTAAAAGTTCATCTTGCAAAATTGTTCCCGCAGTTTTTCCTCCAGAACGTTCAGCTTGTAATCTTTGTAAATCATCTTCAATTAATTTACTAGATTTAGCTAGACGGTTAACATCAGTTTGTTGAAAATTGGGGTCACGTTGAATGAGAATTTGATCTTTAGTCACGCGATCGCCTTCTTTCACTTTCACTGCTAAAATAGAACCATTACCCAAAGCTGTCACTGGTCTAACTTGAGTAGAAGCAATTAATTCTCCTGTTGCTGTCGCTACTTCATCAATTTCTGAAAAATGCGCCCAGGAAATTGTTCCAAATATCACAAAACTCATTGTTCCCGCTAATAATCTTGTGTAAAGCGGTGGTAATTCCTGTACAGCTTTACCCAATTCATAGGATAATTGTTCTTCTGGTTTAGCAAATCTCTCTTTCGTTTGACGCGCTTGCACAGCATTTGCAGCTAGGGAAAATTTCATAATTTGTCAGTTTTGTTAGTTGTTTTTTTTATTGAGTGATCCCAATTTCATGTAAGCCTGATAAAACTAATTTCTCAAGGAAAAAAGGCTTAATCTGGTAATTTTGTGAAGCTGCATTAAGAATTAATATGAGCAATAACTAATTACTAAATGTTTAATATTAATCTATTTCAATATCAAATATTGTCATGTAAGTCACTACTTTATCCAGATCCCCGACTTCTTCAAGAAGTCGGGGATCTATTCTATACATAATAGTTTTTAGAGAAATTATCTGTATTTCTTCCTACAGTTAGAAGCAATTTTATCTACAATATACGTTAATGAGCTAGTAGCTTACTGGCGAAGGAAGTAAAAATTAACTTTATGATTGATCACAGCGACACAATTGCATCTCGTCAAGAAGGCAAATTTCCAGGTGTGGGTGGACTTGATTTGTATTACCAAAGCTGGCATCCTGGAGGTGAAGTTAAAGGAATCTTAGCCATTGTCCATGGACTCGGAGGACACAGCGGACTTTACAAGACCATAGTTGAGCATTTGTTACCGAAAGAATATGCTATCTATGGTTTTGATTTACGTGGTCACGGACGTTCATCTGGTCAAAGAGGTTATATTAATACCTGGGCAGAATTTCGTAATGACTTGCAAAGTTTCCTCAATTTGATTCAACAACAACAACCAGGATGCCCAATTTTTCTATTGGGACATAGTATGGGGGGAGTGATTGCATTAGATTATACTCTTCATTATGTACAAAATAAATCTGAGTTGTCAGGTGTGATTGCTTTTGCACCCAGTATTGGTCAAGTAGGAGTACCGCTGAGTCGTGTAGTTTTAGGTAAGTTACTCTCCCAGGTGTGGCCGCGTTTTTCCTTGAATATTGGTTTGGATTTTAGCGCAGGTTCACGAGATCAGAAAATTTTAAATTCCTATACTCAAGATAAATTACGCCATACTCTCGCTACTGCTAGGTTATCTACAGAGTTTTTTACTACAGTAGATTGGATTCATACTCACGCTGAAAAATGGCAAATACCTCTATTAATTTTACATGGTGGTGCTGATAGAATCGCTTTACCAGCAGGAAGTGCAACTTTTTATCAAAATGTTACCTATCCAGACAAGTTAAGAATTGAGTACCCTGGAGGCTATCATGATTTACACTACGATATTAATTATGTTGAGGTAATCACTGATTTAGTTAATTGGATGGATAAACATTTACCTGCTGTGGTAGTACCATTAAAATCAGTGAATAATCAATAATAGGCGGTAAATAATTTAAAATAGAGATGTTCCAAATAACGTCTCTATAAGAATTTCAAAAAATACACATTGATATTTCATAGATGTCTAATGGCTAGGAATACGAAATAGATAAAAGCCAGCAAGTGTAAAAATGAAAATCGTAGTTGCAGAATAAACAATTACATCTTTCACTAAAAAGGAAATCCAATCTTTTCTCAATTCTTGTTTAAACTTGAGTTCTCGTAATTTACGCTCAAGCTCTATATCTTCTTTATCAGGTAATCTGGTATAAGGACTAATCTCTAAATCATCAATCAATTCTTCTGTAGCATTTGCATTTTGCCAATTATCTAATGGAGAATTAGAATCAGCCAAGACAATTGGCAAATTATCCTGATTTTGATTTTTGATCTCTTTTCTAATTACCTTTTTGACAATTTTGACGATTAAAGCTTCTAAATTTTTATCCGCCATATCTAGTAAAGTAAAATATTTTAATCATGAAGACTCAAAATAAATTAGTATTTTCTTCATTATCCAAAATACCGCCAAACCCTTTACAGGTATGACGGTGATTAGTTTACCTTTTATAGTTCCCCAATAATTTCTGGCTGATTTAATTCATCAGACATTTCGATAATTGCTCTGAGAACAGGCTTCATTATGGAATCTTCGTTATTTTCAAAATCTTCATAACGTCGCCGTTTAGCACGATTTGCAACTTGTACCGTAATGCGATAGCGATTTGATGCAGCACTAATTAATTCTTCTGCACGGTGCATGATTTGAGACTGAGTTGTCTCGAACTTAGAACGTTTAAGCATAATTGATAACTCTGGAGATTCTATCCCAGTTTACTCGGATTTTTCAATTTTAGAGATGGAAAGGAAAATGATCCTTGGGAAATTTGCCTAACTAAGAGAATCAAACTAAGAATTTGGCGCATTTGTTGAATTTGCTGTTTAAGTATTTGGTTCTCTAATCGGAGATTGCGAATTTTTTCTTTACCGATATAAATATTATCTGGTACTGTATGTAGGGCTGCATAACTAGCACGTTCATATTGATTAAATGTATCTGTTATAAATGCTAAAGTATCTTTTGCTTTTCGTAATTGTTGAGCTAGATAAAGGAGCATGAGGGAAATAAGGATATTAATCAGGACAACGATAGTTACCATTTTTATGTTGTTTGCCACTGATTTAATCAAAATTGTAGGTCTATTATATCAGCATTGTCACTTTTTATCTGGGGATCTTTTTTATTTTGAGGCATGACGCTGCTGAAAAAATCAAATAGGATTACTATAGAATTTTATAATTATCCTTTGCCAATTTCTTCCATGACCGAAAACACAAAAGCAATAGTTATATTTGATATAGACGGGGTTATCCGTGACGTGAGCGGTTCATATCGTCGCGCTATCTCCGATACAGTAGAGTATTTCACTACCCAAGCCTATCGTCCCACACCTGTAGACATTGATAACCTCAAATCTGAAGGAATTTGGAATAACGATTGGGAAGCCTCCCAGGAATTAATTTACCGTCATTTTATCAGTCAAGGACAGCAGCGACAAGAAATACAATTAGATTATGCCAACATAGTTACTTATTTTCAAAGCCGTTATCGCGGTACAGATACCAAAAATTGGAATGGCTATATTTGTCATGAACCTTTATTAGCACAGCCGAGTTATTTTGAAGAGTTAACAAAATCTGGTATTGCTTGGGGTTTTTTTAGTGGTGCTACTCGTTTGAGTGCTAACTACATTTTAGAAAAACGTTTGGGTTTACAATCTCCTGTTTTAATTGCTATGGAAGACGCACCTGGTAAACCAGATCCGACTGGACTTTTTGCTACTATTAATATATTAGAAAATGGTAGTAATCAAAAACCAACAGTTGTATATGTAGGTGATACGGTAGCAGATATGCACACTGTGGAAAAAGCAAAAGCTGTAGATAATTCTCGGACTTGGTTAGGTGTAGGAGTTTTACCTCCCCATGTTCAGGAAACAGTGGAAGGATGTGAAGCTTATACACAGAAGCTAATACAAGCTGGGGCAAAGATAGTATTGAATAATGTCCAAGAATTAACAATTAGGACAATTTCTAAATTAGAATTGTGATCTCATTCAATGAGATTTTTTTTCATTACTTACCCGATATTCATTTAATTTGTAATCATAGGAAATTCATCAAAATGTCTAATTTCAAACTACCTGATGGACCAAAAACCCACCCTTGGATACAGACATATCAATGGTTAAAAGATCCTTTGGGATATATGGAAGAATGTGCTAAAAACTATGGTGATATTTTTACTTTGAGAGTTGGTCCAGTTTTCACTCCGCAGATATTTATTAGCAATCCTCAAGCAATTCAACAGATTTTCACCACAGATACCAAACAGTTAGATTCTGGTGAACCAGCAGGAGTTAAAGCCCCTTTATTGGGAAGACAATCTTTATTAGCATTAGAAGGGAAACCTCATCAACGTCAACGTAAATTATTAACTCCTCCTTTACATGGAGAAAGAATGTTGGCTTATGGTGATTTAATTAGCGAAATTACTCAGCAAGTTACTAATAAATGGCAAATTGGACAAACATTTAATATCCTTTATTCTATGCAAGAAATCTCTTTTGAAGTGATTTTAAAAGCTGTATTTGGTTTACAGGATGGCTCACGTTATGAGCAATTGAAGACATTATTATTAAAGATTCTCAATCCTGAAAAACCTTTTTTGCGAGCCATGATGTTAGTTTTTCCATTCTTGCAAAAGGATTTAGGTGCGTGGAGTCCTTGGCACAAATTCTTACAGTTAAAAGCTGAAATTGACGAAGTTATCTATGCGGAAATTAAGGAACGTCAAGAAAAACCCGATTCATCTCGCAGTGATATATTATCTTTGATGATGGCTGCTAGAGATGAAAATGGTCAACCTATGAGTGATGTTGAATTACGAGATGAATTGATTACTTTATTGATAGCTGGTCATGAAACTACTGCAACTTCTTTAACATGGGCGCTTTATTGGATTAATCATGTCCCACAGGTACGAGCAAAATTATTGCAAGAATTGGATAATTTAGGTGAAAATCCAGATGCAAATGAGATTTTTAAATTACCCTATTTAAATGCTGTTTGTTCAGAAACATTGCGAATATATCCGGTGGCCATGTTGGCTTTAAATAGATTGGTAAAATCACCCTTTGAGTTGATGGGTTATAATTTAGAAGCAGGAACTATTGTTATTCCTTGTATTTATCTCACTCATCATCGAGAAGATTTATATCCTGATTCTCAACAGTTTAAACCAGAGCGTTTTTTAGAACGGCAATTTTCTCCTACTGAGTTTGTACCTTTTGGTGGTGGAAATCGTCGCTGTATTGGCATGGCTTTTGCTTTATTTGAAATGAAACTTGTCTTGGCAAATGTGCTATCTAATTGGAATCTAGAATTGGCTGATACTCAACCAGTACAACCGGCACGGAAGGGGGCTTTATTGGGTCCATGTGGGGGTGTGAAAATGATTGTGAAGGGGAAAAGAGAGAAAAATCAGCCTATTTTGCAAAAAGCGCGTTAGTTCAGGGTAGAGTTTTTTAGTAAAATAACCTGTTGTTAGGGAAGCATTTACCATGAAAGACGTTTTAAGTTTGACATACGAAATTATAGAAGGAAATGGTTATGTTCTCATTCCTGATGTGTTAAGCCCAACGCAGGCAGAAGAAGCTAGATCAATGGTACTTACTGACTTGGATTAGAATTCAAGTCAGCTTTGTTTGAAGATATTCAAAGAATTAGGGCAGATACTTGGAATTAGATCAAGATTCCTTTATTGTCGCTAAAACAGGCTTACCAGTAGATACAGCCTGTTCGACAATATCAATTGCTCGCTTTGTTCCCCCTGATTTCTGAATTGCTGCTTGCAACCTAGCAGCATTCTTTTGATAAGAATCTTCCGTCAACACCTTTTTAATAGCAGTCCGCAAATTATTAACATTAACTTTCTTCACAGGAATAGCTTCCCCACATCCTGACCAAACTATCCGCGAAGCTACTCCTGGTTGGTCATTAGCAATGGGAATAGCTACCATTGGTACACCATTCGTTAAACATTCCAATGTGGTATTCATTCCTGCATGAGTAATAGTTAAATCTGCTTTTTCTAATAATTGTAATTGTGGTGCATAACGAACCACTAAAGGATTTCCTGCTATTCCTTCGAGAACTTCAGGATTAGCCGAACCACCCAAAGAAATTACTAATTGTGCATCTAACTCTTGACAAGCTGCGGCAATATTCTGGAAAACTGGTAACAACCGATTTTGTAAAGTTCCCATTGAAGCATAAATTAAGGGTTGTCCTGTTAATTTATCAAAGGGAAAATCAGCAACTTCCCTACCAGTTGCACTATGATATGGTCCGGTAAAATGAAAGCAATTAGGTAAATTTTGTCGAGGAAATTCTAATTCAGCAGGTTGTTGACTAATTTGAGCTAGTTGAGAATAACGTTGATTTGGGTCAAAGTATGCAGGTAAATTTTTATCTCGACGATAGCTTTCTATTAATTCTGTGATAGGTCGAGTAGCCCGATTTAATAATTTATAACCTAATTTATTACGCAGTTTTGCCCACAAAGCTGGACTATAAGACCAATTTGTCATGAAGGGGGGAACACTTGGCTCTCGATTTAAAACTACAGCACTACAAACAGTAATAAAGGGAAGACCAGAAACATCTGCAATAGTCCCTCCATAGGACATAGTTTGATCTATTAATAGTGCTTCTATACCTGCGTCTTTGATAGCTGTTGGGGCATCCCTGAAGGTAACATTAGTAATATCTCTAAAAATAGAGATGGTATATTTTAGTGCTTTCTGTCCGCTTAATTCTCCTAATTTATCAAAAGATGCTTTTGCTGAACCCAGGGGACATTCAGATTCACCAATAACTTGAAATTCTAAACCGGCTGCTTGTGCTTTGGATTGGGCATCAGGAATACCAATTAAGGTAACACGATGTCCACGCTGTTGTAGTTCTTTTCCCAGAGGTAGTATTGTGTTCCAATGTCCAGTTGAGGCGGGACACATTAAGCCATAATGAGTCATAATCGTGTTTTCTCCTTATTTATAATGATATATACCAGAAAACTGCCCCATAGATTCAACGCAGATCACTGTAGTAGGTTTGGATCTATGTTCATAATACTTTACTAGTGTAATATCATTGCGTCAGACTTTCCCCGAAGTCAACACTAAGGAAATAATGATTAAATCTTGGATGATAATTGGCAGTATCGCATTCTTAGTAGGCTTTATCGGTAACTGGATTACACCCAACCAGAGCCAATGGTTTCGGCATTTACAAAGACCCAAATGGTTAACCTTTGAATCAGTAATTCCCCTGATTTGGACTATAATTTTTATCTGTGGTGCTTGGTCAGCTTACATCATTTGGGAACACAGCCCAAATACTGATATAACCCGTTTAATGATGGGTTTGTACCTACTACTAGAGATATTTACTATAGCTTACAGCCCTGTAATGTTACGTTTTCGCAGTCTCATCGCTGGTACAATCCTCGGTGGTACAGGATTACTCATTTGTCTGTTAATCACACTTGCAGTCTTATCAGTATCCTTCTGGGCAGCATTACTATTATTGCCCTATTTACTTTGGAGTCCCATAGGTACATACACCACATGGCAAATGAGTCGTCTTAATCCCCAAGATGCTTAAGCAGAAAAGTTGAAAGTCTCTTTGTGTTTGACTTTCAACTTTTGATAATAGATTATATCTCTTTCTTCCTTTGCGTCTTTGCTCCTTAGCGTCTTTGCGCGAAACAAAATCAAGATTTATTACAAAACAGAAGATTTATTTTCTGTCGTCTGAATGAAAGTTTGAAAATTCCCATTGGGTGTCCATTGAATTGCACCATCTTTGCCAGTCGAGAAAAGTTTTGTTTCTCCTTTACTCAAAGAAGATAATACTTTACTATCTAGATTATTAGCAGGAGCAATCGCTATTTGTGGTTTGAGTGCTAAAACTAAATCCTGCAAAGATTCTGATGGACACCATAACACCTGGGGAGAAGATAAATCCCCACTCTTAATCAATTCTGCAATTTGTTGAGACTTAATATTTCCTACCAATAACCAATTCTGATTAAAAATCTGTAACTTTAAAATCGGTACTTCATCATTAATTAATTGTGCTGTAATTGTCGGATTATTTATAGATTGACCAACTGCTAAATTTTGATAGATTCCTTGCTGTTTTTGCAGTTCCTTTTGTAGTAATTGAGTTGTAATATTGTCTGCTAACTTAGGAGTATATTCGTATAAATTCTTAATTGGTAAACTTTGCATAATTTCCAACCAAGCATCATTGGTATAACCAGGAAACTTACTAGCGATCGCCCAATTAATCTGATTTATTCCTTGCTGCCTTAAAAATGGTAAAATAGTAAATCTACCAGTCCCTTCATTCCCCCCATTAATGACCGTAATATTCCCCCGATCTTGAATTACTAAAACAGGTTCATTTTTAGTATCTAACAAAGTAATTCTCACCAAATTATTAGCAGAATGCCAACTAGGAACAAGTATCAAACCAACTGCAATTAAACCTGCAAACCACCAACGTTTTTGCCACCATTTAACTAACCAAACTAAAATAATTAAAAGATAGATAGTCAACATTTGCCAAATTGATATACTACCAACTGGTATCTGGCTTCCTGGTAAATGATCGAAAAATTCCACCATTTGAATTAACCAATGGGTGGGATAATATAAAAAACTGGCTAAAGTGCCACCTAACTCTGGTGAAATTAAACTTACCAAACCGCTAATCATTCCCCCAATACTAATCACAGAAATAAATGGTGTCGTCAAAATATTGAGAGGCACACTATAAACTATAATCACACAAGCAAAATCCAGCAATCGAGGTAAAGTCCAAATTGTAGCTGCTAAAGGTACAGAAATTAAAGAAGCGATCGCAGGAGGTAGCCAATCTAAACGTTGAGTAATAGATGATGCAGTGACAACCAATCCCAAAGTCGCTAAAAAACTCAATTGAAAACCTAAATTCCAAATCCACAAAGGATTAAACAACAATAATAAAGTAGCCGCTATTAACAAAGACCCCAACTGCTTAACATTTCTTTCCAAAGCCAAACCCAGCAAAGCCGCAAAACCCATAATTTCCGCTCTTAACACCGCAGGTTCAAAACCTACTAAAAACAAAAACACAATTAAACTCAAGCCACCCAGGGTAATCTGCGTCGCTTTATTTGTACGTCTTGTTAGCTGTAAAACTACACCTAAAATTAGAGAAGTTTGAAACCCAGATGCAGCCAAAGCAGGAGCTAAACCAGTCCTGACAAATAAATCCCGGATATCATAAGGTAAATCAACGGCTTTACTACCTAAAACCATTGCACTGACAAGGGGACCTTCAGGAACACCTAATAAACGAGCTTGCGATCGCCCAATTTTCTCACGAACTTGCCACCATCCCCAAGGACGTTCATCATCAAGAATATTAATCTGTCTACCAATTAAACCCGCAAAGGTCCCCTCCTGCCGCAGATATTTCTGAAAATCAAACCCACCAGGATTGGAAGCCGCAGTCGGTTTATACAAAAATCCAGTCACCGCAATTTGTTGTCCAGGATATAACCCAGTAGATTGGAGTATCGGTACAGTCACATATAACCTACCCGTCACCCCCTTGCTACTCCCTAGAGATCCTGTAACACTCTTAACTTCATCCAACTGAGTCACTGCTAACCAAAATTGTCCCCGTTGACTACGAGTTATCCGGGGATTACTATCCACCAAACCGCGTACAATTACCAATTGTTCAAGATTACTATTATCCCCAGCCGCAAATTGACTAATATCTTTGATTCCCGGTTGAGGGACTCGGAATTGTAAATAAACAGTAGCCAAAAAACCCACCACACCAGCTATTAACCATATTCTAGGATGGGGAGTACCTGCCCAGTTATTAACTACTGTTTTCTGTTTCGCAACGGCATTTTCTTTTTTGAGAGCAAATTGCCGCAAATTAGCATATATGCGGCGAAACAAAACCGCTCCCACCACACCCAATAGCAAAATCCATATACCGCCCCAGGGAATTGCGGTAAATAGCAAACCCAAAATATAACTAAGACAGATAATTATTCCACTCGTCTGCATCATAAATCAAAATAATTGCCAAAGCGCCCAAACCAGAAAATATAGCATCAATATTTAACTTGCTTTGGAAAGATATAATTTATCTTTGGTGACTTTGGCAATAATAACATCACAAAGAAATGCCTAAATTTAACCCTAATACAGCATGAACAAACATAATCAAAAGAGTTGTAGACCCTAAATAAGCATGAACTGCACGCAAACCAGCTTTATTTCCAAAAAATCCACTTAGAGAAATTACACCATTAATTAACAACAGTATTAGTACCAGTGAACCCGTCCAAAAATGAGGACTTTCAAACAGTGGTTTTTGCTGCATCACTAAAGATAAAATCCCACCAGTATAGCCACCTGCCAAAAATACAAACAACCAAGGAGCTAATTGACGATGAGCATTACGGCTTTGAATAGCTGCATCCTTATCCTTCCCCTCCAGCAACTTTCCGCGCCAACCCGTCACCCCCACAAAAGTCCCTACCACAAAAATCACAATTCCCATCATCGCTGGATGTCCCCAATGCACAACCGCTTCAGGAACACCTAGAGAACGAAACCAACCCGCAATCGGTTCTAAAACTTCACTTACATTTATCATCTGACACACACCACAATTGTTAACATCAACATCTGCAACCCTCCTACACTGGAGGGGTGAAAAATTTGGCGTTGCTGATAGCCTGCGTGACGAAGCCATATTTAAATATGAATTCTTTGGCTTTCATGTTTAAAACTCTTACCTTTGCGACTTTGCGCCTTTGCGTGAGCTTATTCATACTTCAATTAGGCAACGCCAAAAATCTTATCTTACGGTATCTTTCAGCAACGGAAAACCCAACTTTTCCCTTTGCTCAACATATAAATGAGCCACCTTTCTAGCCAAATGTCGAATCCTGGTAATGTAACGAGTCCGTTCCGTCACCGAAATTACCCCTCTGGCATCCAGCAAATTAAAAGCATGAGAACACTTAATTACATAGTCCAAGCTAGGTAAAACCAATCCTCGCTCTGTTAATTGAGTAGCTTCCTGCTCATATAAGCCAAACAAAGTCAGCAACATCTCAGGATTCGACGCTTCAAAATTATAAGTACACTGTTCAATCTCACCCTGAAGATGAACATCACCATAAGTAATGTTATCGGTCCACTGAATCTTAGTAATAGCCTCTACCTGCTGGAGATACATCACCAATCGCTCCAACCCATAAGTAATCTCAATAGATACAGGACGGCAATCAATACCGCCACATTGCTGGAAATAGGTAAATTGAGTAATTTCCATCCCATCTAACCAAACTTCCCAGCCAGTACCCCAAGCCCCCACCGTCGCATCTTCCCAATTATCCTCCACAAACCGAATATCGTGGTCTTCAGGACGAATCCCTAATGCCCGTAAAGAATCCAGATAAATTTCCTGAATATCATCCGGTGAAGGCTTAATCAAAACCTGATATTGATAATAATGCTGAAACCGATTCGGATTTTCGCCATAACGTCCATCAGTAGGACGACGACAAGGTTCAACATAAGCCACAGCCCAAGGTTCAGGACCCAAAGCCCTCAAAAAAGTATGGGGATTCTTAGTACCCGCGCCCTTCTCCATATCATAGGGCTGGGCAATCAAGCAGCCACGCTGTCCCCAAAACTGATGCAATACCGCTATTACCGACTGAAAATTCACTATCTACTCTTCCTTGAGTCAACAATTCCTAACCTATTGTGGACTAAACCCAGCATAGTAAGCAGTTTTCAGACAGAACGAAAAAACAAATTCCAAAATAGTTTGAAAAAGTAGTTGACAAACCAAAGCAGGTTCGATATATTAAATAAGTGCCTGAAGCGAAGCGAAACAAACGCCGCGCCTAAGTCGCACCGAACCTTGAAAATATTATAGTTTGAAAGCCAGAATACAACAAGTACCCTGCGTCAGAAAAAGAAAATAACCTGACCGTGGTTGTAAAAACGGTTAAGAAAGAGCTACAGACGAACCAAAATGGAGAGTTTGATCCTGGCTCAGGATGAACGCTGGCGGTATGCTTAACACATGCAAGTCGAACGGAATCTTTAGGGATTTAGTGGCGGACGGGTGAGTAACGCGTAAGAATCTACCTTCAGGTTGGGGACAACCACTGGAAACGGTGGCTAATACCGAATGTGCCGAGAGGTGAAAGGCTTGCTGCCTGAAGAAGAGCTTGCGTCTGATTAGCTAGTTGGTGGGGTAAGAGCCTACCAAGGCGACGATCAGTAGCTGGTCTGAGAGGATGATCAGCCACACTGGGACTGAGACACGGCCCAGACTCCTACGGGAGGCAGCAGTGGGGAATTTTCCGCAATGGGCGAAAGCCTGACGGAGCAATACCGCGTGAGGGAGGAAGGCTCTTGGGTTGTAAACCTCTTTTCTCAGGGAAGAAAAAAAATGACGGTACCTGAGGAATAAGCATCGGCTAACTCCGTGCCAGCAGCCGCGGTAATACGGAGGATGCAAGCGTTATCCGGAATGATTGGGCGTAAAGGGTCCGCAGGTGGCATTGTAT
>NZ_VILA01000014.1:409421-477040 GCF_009712025.1 Dolichospermum sp. UHCC 0406 | reverse complement strand
CCGGACAATATAGGTCTTAAACATAATCAGTTATTAGAATATCTGCTGAGGTTTACTGTAAATAGCCTTTCTATTTTCCCTCAAACTCCTCAAACTCACAACTTTTAGCTTGACAGACCACTAGTAGCCATAAATACGTATTTTAAGGTATTGGCAAAAGTGGTTCTTCCCGCTTTGATTCCCCCCAATAACACATCCAAATCCTTCTGCATCAAGACAATATCCGCTGCCTCCTTAGCCACATCTACAGCCGTATCAACAGAAATACCCACATCCGCAGCGTAAAGCGCAGAAGCATCATTAATTCCATCCCCCATGTAGCCGACAACATTACCAGCTTTTTTCAAAGCTACAATAATTCGCTCCTTTTGATTTGGTTCTATTTCTGCAAAGATGTTGACCTGATTTACCTGATGTATCAAAGCTGCATCACTGAGTTTTTGGATTTGAGATCCTGTCAATAGCTTAGTTTGTATTAGTCCTACCTGCTGACTAATACTAGCAGCAACTGCGTGACTATCACCGGTGATCATTTTCAAAGTAACGCCCAAATTTGCTAGATCAATAATTGTATTTTTGATGTCAGATTTGGGCGGATCATATAAAGCCAAATAGCCCAAAAAAGTAAAATTAATTTCATCTTTAAGAGTGATATGATTAGTATTTATAGTTCGATAGGCAACGCCCAAAGTCCGAAAACCTTGACTACCTAAATCTTCATATTTTTGCTGGATTTGCTGCCGAATTGGTTCAATATCAATTATTTTATCTTCTGCCATTTCTACCGTATTACAGATATCTAAAATATTAGAAATTGCTCCTTTTGTAATCACCAGACAATCATGATCTTTACTCAATAAAATACTCAGACGTTTGCGGTTAAAATCATAGGGAATCTCATCCAACTTTTTATATTTAGAAATATCAAATGATTTATGATTACGAATTGCTTCATCAATAGGATTAACATAACCTGATTCATAAATAGCATTTAAATAGGCATAAAACAAGACTCTCTCACTTTCTTTACCATCTACATCCAAAGCCGAACGAATTCGCACCACACCATCAGTTAAAGTCCCTGTTTTATCGGCACATAAAACATTCATACTGCCAAAATTTTCTATTGCAGGTAATCGTTTGACAATCACCTGTTTTTTGACCATTAACTTGGCACAATGAGCTAAATTAATACTAATAATTGCCGGCAATAATTGGGGAGTAAGTCCTACAGCCAAAGCCAAGGAAAACATAAAAGAATCTAACACCGGACGATGGAGATAAATATTCGCGGTAAAAATTAGGATTACTAAAGTTAAAGTTACTTCCAAAAGAAAATAACCAAACTTGCGAATTCCATTCTCAAACTCAGTTTCTGGTGGTCTAAATTTCAATCGTTCCGATACCTTACCAAATTCCGTTGCTTTGCCCGTATTCACCACCACAGCCTTAGCAGTGCCACTTACTACATGAGTCCCCATAAATAGGCTATTTGTGCGTTGTCCTAGTCCAGTTTCCGCAGGTAAAATCGCTGTTTCTTTAGCCACTGGATAAGTTTCCCCAGTCAAAGTAGCTTCATCTACCGATAGGGTTTGTGACTCTAAAACCAAACAATCTCCAGGAATACTATTACCAGCCGACAATAAGACAATATCTCCCGGCATAACCTCATCTACTGGGACATCTTGGGGTTTACCATCTCGGAGGATACTCGCTTTGATTTCCACCAGTTCTAGGAGTTTCTGGACAGCATCAGCAGCACCCCGTTCTTGCCAAAAACCCAGAAATCCACTTGCGAAGACAATTACGAGAATAATGACTGCATCAATAGCATCTTGCAGAAAAATGGAAAGAATTGCTGCTACAATCAAAATCAGAATAATCGGACTATTAAACTGATTTAATAACAAAGTGAGAGTATGGGATTGCTGTTTTTGCTTGAGGCTATTTGCACCGGACTTACTCAGGCGTTGTTTAGCTTCTTCACTGCTTAAACCTTGTGGGGTTGATTGTACCTGCACAAATATCTGAACAGCAGATAAATTCCAAAAAGTGGATAATTGTGAATTCATCAATTAATGTTAGAAATAATTGTAGTTCTGGTTAAGCTACAGCCACCAAATCCCAAAAATGTTGGGTTTCCTTGCGTCAACCCAACCTACAAAAGCCCTCACAGATAACTTTTTCAGCAAACCCTACTTAAAAGTATTGCGAACCTCTTCTTTCATTTTATTTGCTGGGTTACGAGATTCACTTTTTATGTCATCAGTTTTTCCACTAGGTAGATAATTAGGGTTGACAATACTATTGTCTATGGCTTTTTCAGTTTTAGCTTCAATCTTTTTGGTTGCTCTTGAGTTGGGTTGCCACTTTGTATCTTTTATATCTTCGACTGCATTACGAACTTTACTTTCAGCTTGCTTGGCTTTACCCATGAATTGGTCTTTTTTATTTCCTGTGACATTACCGAAAGTTTCTTGAACTTTACCTTCAATATTTTTAGTTGTGGCTTCGACTCGATTCATAGTTGTGGCCATTTGAGTCTGAGCGAGACTAACCTCAGATGTAAAAGCTGTGAAAATTCCCAGAAATAGAACTAAACTAATGACGAGAAAAAACTTGCGAAATTGTGAAAATAGATTCATGGAATTTTCCTCATTTATAGGTTGTTAATTAATAAATGTCATCGGTTATAGTTTTGGACTTGGTACGGCTGGAACAATTTTGACTACAACTTTGACGCTTCTTACACCCTTGATTTCTTTAGCAAGAGAATTAATTTTATTTAGTTGTTCTTGATTCTGGACATTTCCAACTACAACAATTGCTCCATCTTTAGCAGCCACAGTTAATTGACTAGACGGAATATTAGCTTCCAACTTAGAACGAACCTCACTGGCAAGATCACTATTAGCGCGAGTTGCATTCCCTCCAGTGACATTATTGCGTTGTTCACGGGCGCGAATATCTGCGTTGAGTTGATCTCGACGAAGTTGGCTAGTTGCGTCTTTTTGATTGGCTAAAATGGTTTTATCTGTGGGAACTTCACCAGTTTTCTCAGCAGAATCGGGCGCACTGCTGCTAGTTTTGGCTTTATTGTCACAAGCAACTGTTCCCAGAAGTAAAATGCTACTGAGGACTAAAAGCGTAATTTTTCTCATATTTCCAATCCCTTTTACACACGCGAGACAACAGGATTAGCAGAACGGCCAATGGTTGGACTATTGTAAACTTCCCATTCCCGCATTCCCTTGTGCTTGAAAATTGTTTCTGCTCTCAGGATTTCCGCCTCTGTGCCATCTACAATTACTAGATAATCCCCATCAACTACATAATCATGGTAGATTTGCGCCCGATGTTCGGGAATTCCTAAACCTACTAAACTACCAATTAAACCACCAACTGCTGCTCCGATAGCTCCACCTGCTAGAGTTGTAGCGATCGCTGTAGCTACTGCTCCTGCTAACATAACTGGACCAATCCCCGGAATTGCTAGAGTTCCTAACCCAATTAGTAACCCTGTCAACCCCCCAACCGCTCCTCCTGCCTCGACTCCAGTTTTCGCACCTTCCTCTACACGAGTGGTTTCATGAGTGGTTTCATGGCCGATTTCACGGGTTTCTGTTGGTTCTTGAACTCGTGTTTCACCAATTTGGTATCGCTGATTTAGATCTTCATCATGTTTAGCAATCACAGATACCTGATTCATGTCAAATCCGTTATCTCGCAGTTCATTTAGAGCATCTTCTACTTCGTCGTGACTAGAAAATACTCCCACTGCTCGTTTATTATTAATCAAGGTCATTTTTTTATCCTTTCACAAGGGAAAAAGTGGCAGGCAACAAGGTAATTAAGAATTAGTTTGTAAGATCAAAAGTCTTATTTCCCTGCCCCTGCCTGGTTAATCTATTCGACAATTTCTCTGGCTTGATCCTTCACATCTTCAACTCCGTGGCGAATTTTGGCTTCTGCTTGTTTTTCCTTGCCTTCCGCTTGAGTTTTTGGATCTCCTGTTAAATCACCTACGGCTTCTTGAACCTTACCTTCAATGTTTTTGGCAGTTGCCTTAGCTCTATTTTTCACACTCATAATCTGCTCCTAATGGAAAATTTACTAACGCGAAATCTGAGTTTTATCTTCTTTCCACATTCGGATGTTCTTGGGTGTTAACATCCAATTCTTCTCGACGCAGAGTTTCTTCTGCTTCAATGGTTTCGTGATCTACAACTTTATTAACTCTGACTTCTTCTCGTAAGAAAGCTTCTTTATGAATGTCCGCAGTTTCTTCATAAAGTTCTATTCGACTCACTTCTGTCGTCCCAAAGCTATCGCCATCTAAAGCCACCGTTTCTCCCGCAGTTGTAGGAGTGACTCGTTCAATGACAATTCTTTCCTTATCTATGGGGACTGAAACCCGCGCCTTTTCTGTTTCTGTATGTTTCCCAACAATCACTTCTCCCGTTTTGGCGCGGACTTTGTTGGCAATTAATCGTTCTTGATATAGTTTGAAAGTTTGATGATCCTGATCATTCAAAGCATATAGAGCCGGATCTGCTTTATAGTCATAGGCAGCACTGCCGTTACCGGACTTTCTCGGTGGGACTATGGGAGGGGCTACCATAGTACCTCCCGCAGGTCGAGAACTGGCTGTATCTACAGAACCGGAACTTTCTAAGAATGCTTCGGAACGATACACTCCTCTGACTTGTTCTTCATAGTTATAATCAATTTCTTTGTGTTCGTTAAATTCGGGTAAATTCTCCGCTTGTTGTTTGGTCATTCCCACTGTATAAATCCGTTCAGAGGTATGATCAATGCGCGAACGACCAACTGGCAATAAAACTTTTTTCCCAAAAATCCACAAACCTAAATCAACAACAAAATAGCGAAAATGTCCTTGGTCATCTACTAAAATATCGCTGACTGTGCCAATTTTTTCATCTGCGGTTGCATAGACACCCATACCTTTGATATCTTTGCCTTCAAAACTTTCTCGATAATTCGGATCAAATTCTTTAATTTTCAAAAGAGGCATACTATTTCCATCTCCACTTTTTACGGATGTGGAACAGGTTGATAATTTTGCTCCTGTTCCAGTTTCACTATCAGTTGATGTCATCAAATACCAATTATTCTCAACATTAGAACCTGGTACAATTGGGTTATTAGTTTTTCAGCTCTGTTAGTTCTAATATGTATACATTAGTTATTTTTATGATTAAGACCGTCCATCAAAGGGTTGATTATGCTTGTATATCAATAGACAGAGATTCTCAACCAAGTAAATGTGCAGGAAAGTTCAGATCCCCGACTTCTTGGAGAAGTCGGGGATCTGGGTGGGTTTAAAAGTGTATAAATTCGTTTATAGCCAAATAATCTAAAAACTTCCCTTGGGGAAAATCGCAAATAATACACTCGGTGTCAAAAAATTGCATTAAAATCACTACGGCGGTAATCTTTGGGTGTGAGTTTGAGGTATTTTTAAGTCAGCTTGACGATAAAATTAATCCACTTCCTGCGGTCTTTAGGCTTACTGCGCTAAAAAATTAGAGAGTTAATTTATGTTTCAGTTGTTAAGCCGGGTTTTGCTATGGCTCTTAATTGGTGTTGTAGCCTTTTCTTTGTTTCAAAGATTCTATCCATCAGTAACTTTTGTCGGCAGATTTCTTTTAGGGTTAGTCATAGTTGTTTTAGCTTTAGCATTTCTCAATCCTAATGAACCAGCAGTGGCTTCATTGTGGCGATTTATCTCCTTCCCGCTCAAGCCTTTGGGCGCTTCGGTTTTAATGTTGTTTCTAGCTGCTCAAAAAATCAAAGGCGGTGGCATTGATAAACCGGGCGGTTTTTTATTAGGATGGGCTTTGACGGTTTTGCTTTTGTCCAGCACGCCAGCGATCGCTTACTTCCTCGTCAGATCACCAGTTGCCACAGTTGAGGGGACGAACATAAATCACCAAACTTCCCCATCCGCCCTAGTCGCCTTTGGTTCAGCAAATCCTAATTTCACAATCTCAGATATTCAGCAAAATATCATCCCACCAATGGTAGAGATAAATTCTCCAACTATAGCCTTCAATAGTCTGACTGCGAATATCCCTTCCTATCTCCTCCAAAATCCTCAAGCAATCAGCACCCGCGGGTTACGGGTAGAAGACTTTGTTCCTAATGCAGAAACACTGCAACTTACTACCCAAGTATGGGAAAGTTATCTCAATCAGATTTATGTTTTCCTACGTGGCCGGACGTAGAAGAGGCAGGGGACAGGGAAGAGGGAGCAGGGGGATAAATTTTCGTTCTTCTTCCTGACTCCTGACTCCTGACTCCTGACTCAATGACTGCTCCTGTAATCTCAAAAAGTTAGATAATTGTTGGGATCATTCTAAATCGTAGTAATACGGTTTAGATGTGAACCAAACCACCCTGAGCGTAGTCGAAGGGTAAACGTTATTTAAGTTATGACACCTTGGG
Source organism: Dolichospermum sp. UHCC 0406 (assembly GCF_009712025.1). Taxonomy (NCBI): domain Bacteria; kingdom Bacillati; phylum Cyanobacteriota; class Cyanophyceae; order Nostocales; family Aphanizomenonaceae; genus Dolichospermum; species Dolichospermum sp. UHCC 0406. Next base: position 470,572 of record NZ_VILA01000014.1, on the reverse strand, counting down.
ATTCGCTAGTTCCATGCTCTGTCGGTACTGATTAAACATTCCAAAAGGAAAGTGTCTTTACCATAACAAGCTTTTATAACCGGGTTGAAGCAAACTTTACTTAGAAATAAGGATTGGTCAAACCGACCGAAAACAAATTATGTCCAATTTTGTCTTTTTAATTGATGCTAATAAAACCCCATTAAATCCTATCCACCCATCTCATGCTAGTAAGCTATTGGATAGTGGGAAAGCAGCCGTTTTTAGGCGTTATCCTTTTGTTTTAATCATGAATCGGGTTGTGGAAAACATTGTTACTTACCCCATTAATTTAAAAATTGATCCTGGTTCTAAGTTTACGGGTATCTCTTTAGTAAATAACAAAGAAGAAGTTATTTGGGGAATGGAATTACAACATCGTGGTGCTGTAATTAAAAGTGAGCTAGAAACACGCTCATGGGTTAGGCGTAGTCGAAGAAACCGTCATACTCGTTATAGAAAGCCACGGTTTCTGAATAGAAAACGGACAATAAATTGGTTAGCTCCAAGTTTAAAACATCGTGTATTGACTACTAATACTTGGGTAAAAAGATTAATAAAATATGCCCCAATTACAGCTATTACTCAAGAGCTAGTCAGATTTGATTTACAGCAACTAGAAAACCCTGAAATATCGGGAATAGAATATCAGCAAGGGGAGTTACAAGGTTACGAAGTTAGAGAATATTTACTAGAGAAATGGGAGAGAAAATGTAGTTATTGTGATGCGAAAGATATCCCCCTTCAGGTAGAACATATTCAACCTAAAGCGAAAGGTGGAAGTAACAGAATAAGTAACCTGTGCTTGTCTTGTGAAAAATGTAATCAAAAAAAAGGAACGCAGGACATTGAAAAGTTTTTAGCTAAGAAACCAGAACTATTGAAAAGAATTAAATCTCAGTCAAAAAGACCTTTAAAAGATGCGGTTGCTGTTAATTCTACCAGGTGGGATTTATTTCAAACTTTGAAAGAAACTGGATTACCAATTACAACGGCTTCTGGGGGAAGGACAAAATTCAATAGGAGAAAATTAAATCTTCCCAAAGAACATTGGATAGATGCGGCGTGTGTTGGAGTAGTAAAAAACTTAAATATATTGACAACCAATATATTTAAAGTAAAATCTACCGGACTTGGAACAAGAAGATTATGTCGGATAAACAAGTTCGGTTTTCCTTGTTCCCAGCCACGTCAAAAGTATGAACACAAGTGGAACACAGGTGATATTGCCTATTGTAAAGGTGTCTCAGGTCGGGTTGTAGTGCAATCTGCGACCCGACTAGAGATCAGGGTAGATGGGAAAAGAATTGGTGGGAAACTAACTGATTTTAAAAAACTCCACAGCAAAGATGCTTATTCCTATTTTTGACTAGGAAACACTACATTATTTTGGGATTAGAAGGAATGGCATGGCCAAATCACACAGACTTGATAAAATCGCTGCTTATTTACGCCCCTATTGGCGCGAAACCGTTTTCGGTATTATTGCTTTATTAGTTGTCAATGGGCTGGGTGTATATATTCCTTTGTTAATCCGTTCAGGGGTAGATACTCTATCTAAGAGTTTTAGTTTTCGCCAAATCATCCATTATGTAGTCCTTATCGCCCTACTTAGTTCCGCTATGTGGATGATGCGAATGGCTTCTCGGATTTGGATATTTGGTGTGGGAAGACAGGTAGAATTTGACCTCAAACAGCGGATTTTTCAGCACCTGCTGCAATTAGAACCTGCTTATTTTACAGTTAATACTCCTGGGGATTTAATTAGTCGCGCTACCAGTGATGTAGATAATATTCGACGGTTGGTAGGTTTTGCTGTATTAAGTTTGGCAAATACTTTTTTTGCCTATACTCTGACATTACCAGTGATGTTGTCTCTGAGTGTGGAACTGACATTGGCATCATTAGCAGTGTACCCGTTCATGTTTCTGATGGTGCATTTTTTTAGCGATCGCTTGCGTAATGAACAAACCGCCGTCCAAGAACAACTTGCAGAAATCAGTGAACTGGTACGGGAAGATATGAGCGGTATGGCACTGATTAAAATTTACGCCCAAGAAGACAATGAGCGTCAAGCATTTAGTCAGAAAAATGAACAGCTATTAACCGCTAACCTCAAACTAGCTAAAACGCGCAACACCCTATTTCCGCTCATTGGTGGGTTAGCAAGTCTCAGTTCTTTGATTATTATTTGGTTAGGTACAGCCAGAATATCCTCTGGAACTCTTGCCATTGGTGACTTTCTGGCTTTGCTAATTTATGTAGAGCGATTAATTTTCCCTACCGCTTTATTAGGATTCACCATTACTGCTTACCAACGGGGTGAAGTCAGTATTGACCGTTTAGAAACTATTCTCAGTGTGACTCCCAAAATTCAAGACACACCAGATAGTATTCATCTGGAGGTTAACAAACTCAAAGGGGAACTGACAGCAGTAAACTTTAGTTACACCTACCCCGGCGTAAATACCCCAGTTCTAGAACATCTTAATTTTAGGATTGCTCCTGGGGAAGTAGTCGCTATTGTCGGTCCGGTTGGTTCAGGAAAATCAACCTTAGCGAATGCTTTCCCCAGATTATTGGATATTCAGCCAGGACAGTTGTTTTTAGATGGGTTGGATGTGACAAAACTAGCTGTGAGTGATTTACGCGGAGCGATCGCCTACGTACCACAAGATAGCTTTTTATTCAGTACCACCGTCAAAAATAATATCCGTTATGGTGATCCCGTCTCCGCCGCAGAAGACGTAGTTTACGCCGCCAAAATGGCGCAAATTGACGCAGAAATTCAGAATTTCCCCCAACAGTATGAAACCCTAGTGGGTGAGCGAGGAATTACCCTTTCTGGTGGACAAAGACAACGCACAGCTTTAGCAAGAGCAATGTTAATTGATGCCCCCATCTTGCTGTTGGATGATGCCCTATCCAGTGTAGACAATCAAACTGCTACACAAATCCTCACCAATCTGGCTACAGGGACAAAAAGAAAAACCGTAATTTTCATTACCCACCAACTTGCTGCTGCTGCCACATCTGACCGAATTTTGGTCATGGAACAGGGGAAAATCGTCCAGACTGGTCATCACTCAGAACTGGTAGAACAGCCTGGACTTTATCAAAATTTGTGGCATCAACACCAAGTAGAAGAACTATTACATTGAACCAAAATGGATTAATTTTTGTAATAATTAGCAGTAGTATTAATCACTAACCAGCATAATCTAAAGATGTTTAAAAATTCACAGTTAGTAGCTTCTGAGTCCAGTAACTTATTAACATCTAAACAGCAGCGTCTTTTAGGAGCGATAGCTCTTTTAGTCGTCATTAGTTTACTGACTTCAGCCGGTGGATCACCCATTGAACATAATGTTTCCACCATCTGGGAAGGGTTTATTTGGGGTATAGCCGATCCAGTGATTAGTTTAGACCGTTTTGCAGGGATTGTAGCATTAGGTTTATTTTCCGCTAGATTTACCCGTGGTAATTGCCTAAATATCACCTTTGTCATTGCTGCTATCTGTGGACAATTGATTAATTTATCTCCAGTGATCTTACCTGCACCAGCAATAGCGATCGCTATTTGTACCATTGCATTAGGAATCATGTTAGTTACACCAATTCCTATTCATTGGTTAGCAATAGCTTTATTAAGTGCTACTGCTGGTATATTTCAAGGTTACTCTGATGCTACATCCATCCTCGGTGCGGAAACATTAACTATGATTATCTTTGTCATTAGTGTTGCCTTCACCCAAACAGTAATTATCATGAGTGCCAGAAAAATAGGTGTAAATTTTGGCATCAATGAAATTAACCAAATCTTCCCAAAAATCATCCGTTTTGCTGGTTTAGTATTCTGTGCAATTGGTATCGTATTTTTGGGTTACTCAGTAATTTAACTTAGGGATTGGGGAATAGGAATTGGGACTAATACCGCAAGCTCGAAGTTAAAAGTAAGAGGAATGATGACAAATTACTTTATTTATTAATAATGCTGATTATGAAACTATTGAATGAATATTTAGGAATATTACTGTGATGATTTTTCCTCAAGATTGGAGCAGGCCAGAAATGATTGCAACTGGAATAGAAACAAGAATCAGTCGTCTAGAATCTATTGTTGAACAGATTGGAGACGCTGTACTCTCGACAACTGAGACAATTGAACGTCTTGCTCACAGAGTAGATGCTCTGAGTCTACAAATAGAGGCTCAAGGAAAACAAGTACAGCAGCAAGGATATCAGATTTTTGCTTTATGTGACGCTGTGCAAAGTTTGGCTGATTCTCAGAAGGATTCTATGGAACAAATCACTCAATTGTCACAAACCTTAGATGGACTTGTATCCTTGTTGCAAGATGAATAATTATAGGAGGAGTTCAGGAGTCACCGAGTCAGGAGTCAGGAGTCAGGAGTCAGGAGTATGGCTAACGCCACGCTACGCTATCAGGAAGAAGAAAGAAGGAAGAAGAATTTAGAACCTGAATTAGTAAGCTCTAATTACCTTAAACCCTTAACTTAGTGACTGCGATTTTTCCAGAAAAACATATATCAACATCACCATTAGGAGTCCGCTCTCGTTTACTATATTCTCCTGTGTAGTAAAAATCATCACCTTCTATTCGGTAATTAACAGGTAAAGGTTTGGAACAAGGTTGACAAAATACTACTTCTGGATCTGCTTGTTGCGGTAACAGGTGTGGTAAATTAACATTCCAAAAACATCCAGGTTCGAGGGGAAGTTCCATCAAATATTCTAACAATGCAGATGTCCATCTCATAGCCGCATCCCAATCATAATCGCGTTTACCGTGACGATATTGAGAAACAGCAATTCCGGGAATTCCGTGCATTGCAGCCTCTCTAACAGCAGCCACAGTCCCAGAAATATAAGCATCAACTCCCAAGTTTCCACCAGCATTAATACCTGAGATTACATATTTGATATCTTCAGCAATATGTGAAATGGCAACTCTGATACAATCAGCAGGAGTGCCACCAATAGCATATTCACAATCTGAACGCCGTTGAAGATTAATCGGTTGATGGGTAGTAACTTGATGTCCGCAGCCAGATTGATGTGATTGCGGTGCAGCAATAATTACCGACTTACCATTTACTGCTTTAAATAAAGCTGCAATACCCGGTGCATCAATACCGTCGTCATTGGTTAAAATTATAGTCATATAGAACCGATTTGATATCTGACAATACGTAACTTAGAATAGTCTATTAAATAGACTTTTAACTCTTCTATGACCAATGACAAATCTTCCAAACGCTTACCCAATCAACGTTGGCAAATTGCAGCAAAAAATCCAGAAGCTAGTTTAATATTAGCGAATTTAACAAATATCTCCCCAATTATCAGCCAATTATTAATTAATCGGGGCATGGAAACCCCAGAAGATGCCAAGATATTTTTAGATCCCGAATCTCTGATTTTACCTTCTCCTCTCGAAGAATTCCCTGATTTAGCTGCGAGTGTGGAATTATTGGAATTAGCGATCGCCAATAAAGAGAAGATAGCTATCTGTGGAGACTATGATGCTGATGGTATGACCAGTACTGCAGTACTGCTGAGAAGTCTTAGGGCTTTGGGCGCTGATGTTGATTATGCTATTCCTAGTCGAATGCACGATGGTTATGGGATTAATAACCGGATTGTCGAAGAGTTTCATGATGAAGGGGTGAAACTAATTCTGACGGTGGATAATGGAATTTCTGCGGTTGAACCAATTACTAGAGCCAGAGAACTGGGTTTAAAAGTTATTATCACAGATCATCATGATGTTCCCCAAATATTACCTCCAGCTAACGCGATTCTCAACCCGAAACTAATAGCTGAATCTTCTCCCTATCGGGGTGTAGCTGGTGTGGGTGTGGCTTACATTTTAGCCGTTTGTTTAGCCCAACAATTAGGAGAAATCAAAGGTTTAGTGCAGCCACTGTTAGCTTTATTTACCTTGGGAACTATTGCCGATTTAGCCCCTTTAACCGGTGTGAATCGTCGCTGGATAAAACGGGGTTTAAAGTTATTACCAAAATCTAATTTACCAGGGATACAAGCATTAATTCAAATTGCCGGAGTTCAAGCCAGCGAAGGAGAAAAAAATCAAACTTCTAAATCTTTAAAACCCGAAGATATTGGTTTTCGATTGGGACCACGAATTAATGCTATCGGCAGAATTGGTGATCCCCAAATTGTCATTGATTTACTCACAACTGATGATTTTGGTATTGCACTAGCTAAAGCTATCCAATGTGAACAAACTAATACTCAACGTCAACAAATGTGCGAGGAAATTGAAAAAGAAGCCATTGCCATTGTTGAAGATTTATATATAAACTCTTTACAAAAAGACCGCGTATTAGTTGTTATCAAAGATAATTGGCATCATGGTGTTATTGGGATTGTTGCTTCTCGCTTACTAGAACGTTATGGTGTTCCTGTATTTATTGGAACTTACGAAAATGAAACCATAATTCGGGGTTCAGCGCGAGGAATTCCTGAATTTCATGTATTTGCAGCTTTAGATGCTTGTCGAGATTTATTAGGTAAATTTGGGGGACACAAAGCTGCGGGAGGATTTTCTTTACCAGCGGAGAATTTACCAGAATTGCGGTTGCGTTTATCTGCATTTGCAAATCAGTGTTTGGAACTTCAACACCTGAAACCGCTGTTGAAAATAGATACTCAAGTTAATATTCACGAAATTAACCAGGATATTTTTCAGCAGTTAAATATTCTTCACCCCTGCGGTATTGATAACTCAGATCCAATTTTTTGGACTGCTAATGTCCAAGTGATTGAACAGAAAATAGTTGGGAAAGGTCACATTAAATTAACTGTATCCCAAACTATAGACAATCAGCGTCAAGAAATTAAAGGCATAGCATGGCGTTGGGGTGATTATTTTCCCTTACCATCAAGATTGGATATTGCTTACAAACTGCGTGAAAATAACTTTAATGGCAAAACTACCATTGAAATGGAGTTAGTAGGTGCAAAACTCCCAAATCACGTTGTTGAACTTTTCACTAATTCACCAAATTTATCACGGGCTAGTTTTGAATATAAACAGCGTCAATATACCTGCGGAATCTATGAAAATGGTATAAGTAGAGAATTAAGAGTTAAAAATTCTGAAGGTAAAGTTTTAGTCATGCGACCAGAAGATAAATTTGGTTTGTTGGGTTTCAACCGCGAAAATGCTGAACAGGTAAATTTATCTCAACCCATATATGAGGGAATTGTGCAAACTGCAATTCAGGCTTTATCAACCCATGTGCAGAATTAAAGATTAAAAACTCTCTTAAATGGGTAATTTAAGATTCTATTATCGCCAACGGGTAATTGGTGATTAGACAAAGCATTACCAATTACCAATTACCAATTACCAATTACCCAATTTACAGGTTGCCGTTGCGAAATGCTAGAACGAAGATGACTATGGGTCCTGAAATCACAATTAGTCCCACGCAAGTTAACTGCAAGACAACTTCCCAATTGATGTTAGCTAAAATGTCCATTTTTTCCTCCCAATGATTTTAATGGTTTAAAAAGATTTAATAATTCCATGACAAAACCCGCAACTTATCATATCTGTTTAGGGGATCTAAAATTTAATTTACTTCACAAAATTATAAGAAAAGTCATAAAAAAGTAGAATAGCAGGAATACTAGAAGGTTAAAAATATGGCTACTTGGCAATGTATAGCTCAGTGTGGGGCTTGTTGTAACCTGACACCAGCGGATCGTCCAGATATAGAAGAGTATCTTTCACCACCTGATTTAGAACTTTATCTCAGTATGGTCGGTGAGGGAGGATGGTGCGTAAATTATGATCATGGTACGCGAGAATGTAAAATCTATTCTACCCGTCCTTGGTTCTGTCGTGTGGAAGCAGAGACTTTTGAGGAGATGTATGGGATTGAAGCGGAAGATGTGAACGATTTTGCGATTGATTGCTGTCATCAGCAAATTGAGGGGGTTTATGGCGATCGCAGTTTGGAACAAATCCGTTTTGATCAAGCCGTCGGTTTTTGATTTAATTCATATAATTATTCTCTCATTGTGTTTTTGAGCGCAGTAATCAATGGGAGATTCACCTTCATGTACCTAAGTTTTGCTACTGCTTACAAAGTTTCTATGCTATCCCATATATCTAACAATAATTTCAAGCTAGATAAATGATTCATTGATTCACATCGCTTTTTTAACGCATCTAGATACTTTTTATCCTCTACAACCTTTGGATCTTTTTTACTGTAGGACAAACCAAATTCTGTGAGATATTCTTTGAGATAACGTTCATGAAATTTCGCTTTTGTTCTAAAAATATGCCCAGGTGGAAAGGAGGACATTTCTTCAGGATCATTGACTAAAACATCATAATATGCTTGGAAATCTGATAAAATTTTGGAACTTCTAAGTAAAGGATATTCGTTAGGAATTTCTGCATTACCTAATGCCCAGGTTTCAAAACAGCAATGCTGAATTATTATGTGAATCTCTGTTTTTGAACTATCTATATTGTAGCCAGATTTGAGTGCATCAAGTTTAGATTTAAGTTCATGAAAACGAGCAGTATAAGAATGTTCTTCAGAGTCAATACATATAAAAAAATGGTTGACATTACCGAATTTTTCTATATCAATTAGACAAGCTTCCAGTCGAGAAACTTCTGAATTGTTATTCTGTCTATCAACCATACTCGGATAGCCATTACCTGCAATAATTCGACAAGTATTCATTGTCATATCTTCAGGTCTAACAACAAAAGTTAAGCTAGGAAATAAATGTTGTAACCATGCTTTATATACTTTTGGTTCAGTCTTTCCCCCCTCTACTAAAAATAAAAGATTCACTCGGAAAATTCCTCCCAGTCAAGTAAATTAATTAATTGAGTAAATTTATCTAAGCTAGAAGCTGTATCAAGTGCTGGAATGTCAGAAGCTTTTCTAACTCTAACTTCATTTCCGTATTTACTAACTATTTGCCAAGTTTTCCAAGGAATATTATTGATAATATATGGATGATGGCTAGTAAGTATAAACTGTACATTTGGGGATTTATCAAGGATAAAGTCTGTTAGTTCAGCCATACAGTTAATTCCTAAACTATTCTCAAATTCATCAATTAAAATCACGGATTCTTCAGGAGCAGCAGTTACTTCAACCAAAAAAATTAAAGTACGAAACATCCCCGATGAAATTTGCTGTTGAGGAATCCAGTCTTCTAAACCATTCTCTTGAATTTCAAAGGATAGCATAAAATCACCATCTGAGGTTCTCTCGCTACTAACTCTCACATCGTTAACTTCTGAAAAAATATCAATATAATACTCTTTAATTTCATTGAAAACATCTGGAAAAAATTTCTGCAAATAAAAAGCCTTTACGACTGGTGGAAAATTAGCAAAATATTCTTTAAAATTTTGAATTTCATCATTTTCAATATAAACTGGTATTTTAGAAGGATCAGAACCAAGTCCAATTCTCAATTGTTGACGAGTTTCAAAGTTAAATATTAATCTCTCAAATGCTTTACGAACTGGAATAATCAAATCTTCTTCTGAAAGAAGAGTAATTGCACTTTCAGTTCTTTTCAATTTAGGCAATTTTTCATTATTAAATTTTGAATCTAAGCCACTGCGGAGAAGTATCTCCAGTTCAGAATCATCATCATATCGAACTAATTTTTCATAAACAATTTCAGTCTGTTTTGAATCATTTACATTTAGAGATATTTCTTCTTTTTTGATTGAGGAACTTTTTAACTCCCACCTATAATTTTGCACTAAATGAGAGAAATTGATACTCCATTCTAAATCATCTAAATTACGATTCCTGCCTATTGCAACATCACAAATCAATTCAAGTGCCTTTAAAATTCTTGTCTTTCCAACTCCAGAACCACCGACAAGTAAATTTAGACTCTCAAATTTAACTTCCTCAATGTGCCAATTTTGCTTATTGTTACTGAATTTAAAACTCTGTATTTTCATATTTCTTACTTTTCTTAACAAGCAATTATATAGAGAATCTAAAAGAACTTCTGAGATGAATATCTTCAATTCGCTCTATATCGGGTATTTTAGCACTCAAAGTTGTGATCAGAGATTTTGTTTTAGATTACTTTTTAATATCATTAATTAAGAGAATGTTTGAAAAGTGGTATTCCGTAATTTTCATCACATTGCTACCCCCCTTAGTCCCCCCTTTACAAGGGGGGAAACAATAAAAATCCAGTTCCCTCCCCTTTACAAGGGGAGGGTTAGGGTGGGGTAAAAAATATTTGATACATCAACCATAACTTTTCAAACACCCTCTAAGCGTGTATTCTCATCAATAATCTTTATATAAAAAATAAATACTGCTATTTGCTTGATATTACATCTTGACGAGTATAAGCAGAGCGATCGCAGTTTGGAACAAATCCGTTTTGATCAAGCTGTCGGTTTTTAACAAATCCAGTTGCCATTTATGACAACAATATGAGAAAATAAAGAGAATATGAAAACAACTTAGAGACAAGATTAGCGCCTGTGAAACTTGATACTCCACCTGTCAGCATTTCCCACGTATCAGAAACTGAAAGCCAATTACATCAATCCATAGTTAAGGATCATCCCCAACCGAAAGAATCTGTATTTATGGTCTTTGGGACAACCTTCATCACCATTTTTCTCGCGGAAATTGGTGATAAAACCCAACTTTCTACCCTGTTAATGAGTGCAGAATCTCATGCCCCTTGGGTAGTTTTTCTGGGTTCGGCAGTAGCATTAATTACTACTAGCTTGCTGGGAGTATTGTTAGGTGGTTGGATATCCACAAAACTCAGCCCTCAAACCGTCGAGAAATCAGCCGGGGTGATGTTACTACTGATTTCCGTCATGTTGGTATGGGATGTAATTCAGGGTTAATACTTGTAAATATTATGAACTGGGGAAATTATGAACTGGCATCTTTTAGGACTGAGTTTTGTCACGGTGTTTTTATCAGAATTGGGTGATAAAAGTCAGTTAGCAGCGATCGCTCTTTCTGGACAAGGACAATCTCGAAAAGCTATATTTTTTGGTACAGCAGGTGCTTTAGTATTAACAAGTCTCCTGGGCGCATTAGCTGGTGGTGCGGTGTCCCAATTTTTACCTACACGGATTTTAAAAGCGATCGCTGCTGTGGGATTTGCCATTCTTGCTATCCGTCTCTTATTACCCAACAGTGAAGAGGATTGACACTCTCAGGGAGCCAAGCCACTGAGATTCTACTGACAGAATTAGATTAAGGGTTTAGCCCAATCCAATCTCGCTGCGACCGCCAAACGCCGCCTAGACGCTCAAAACAACTGCCAATCAAGGTGTCGAAATTGCGCTTACTTTTATTGTTTTCAGTGTTTTCAGAATCCATCACTAAGCCAAGACTCGGTACGCTCCACACCCTGCCATTACTCGCTCTTTCTTGTCAATACTGCCGTTAGGACTTGAACCTAACCGTTGTTTCTTATGAGCCGGGATTTATCCGTACTAGGATGCTTCAACACATAGATGTTTTTTGTTCTTACTCACAATTTAATTCTAACATACCACAGGGATTAAAATCCCTCGTGCGATGCACTGAGCCTGTCGAAGTGTCGCTTATATTTCAGCGGCTTTAGCCGCTGAGTTTTACGCTTACCGGATGCTCTTATAAATGATCGGAAATTAAGCAGATCCGCTACTGTAACATAAAGTTACTACCGTAAGCGGTTGATTGATGAAATGAAGCGATAGATACAAGACGATCCTCCGATGCGTCCCACAAAATAAATTGGAAGCAATCAGGAATATCCGCTATTTTTAGCTTTTTTACATGGGTCAGTAAATGAATATTTTGATTATGGCAAGCTTCCAGATTGTAATTAGGTATTCTTTCAGAAAGATGGTGAATATTGTGGTAGCCTATGTCTGCCCCAAACCATTTAAGAACTCTGGGTAATTCTAAGTAACTACTACCTTCTAATGCTCCTAGAGTATAATCCCAACCTTCAGTTTTATGGGCGTAAGAGCCATCAAAATTGTGCTGTACAAAGAAGATGCAGATAAAAATTGCTGCTGAAAAGGTGAGAGTGATTGAGTAAACCCCAAAGAAGAATCCAAATCCTAGTAAATAACCCAAATAAATCCAACTACTAACTACGCAAATATTGTTGAAAAGGATATCAAAAAACTCTCCTGTTGTGTACCAATTTCTGGATTTATAAGAGTAAATGATTTCCTTGATATCCATAGTCGGTTCTTTCTGTATGCAAGTCAGCAAATGACCTATAAAACCATACAAACCAGCGATTAGTGCCAGTCTGGGCTTAATTGCTAGATAGAAAAAACCGCCGGGCAAAAGCATTAATGGATGCCTAAGTAATTCATACCGCTTTTGGGCAAAAGGACTAAGTTTACTAAACTGCTCTGTGGAGATTAATGCAGCCGGTCCTTTATATTTTTCCCAGTCGCCATTTGTTTTATGATGAAAAGCATGACCCCTTGACCAAGGATATTGAGGGATGCCATTCATCACTCCCAAAATAAATCCTACCACTCTATTGACCCGTTTTGATCTAAAGAGTGAATAATGTCCACAATCGTGCATTAAAGAAAAACAACGCAGTGAAAATAGTATGATCAAAATCATGATCGGTGGCAGCAACCAAAAGGAAAATTCTGCTGCTTTTGCTGCTAAAATCCATAACAAAATATAGGGAACAACTGTATTAAGGACTTGATAAGTTGCGCGTAAGTCGTTGCTCTTCATGTAGGGAGCTAAGACAAAATCTGATTTCTTAATCATTATGATTAGTTTGACCACTATCTTTACTAACAGTCCGGTGATGTTGGCTGGGAATTACTTTGTCATAAGCTCACCAAAAATTGAGGTTTTTGGCGATTCATTAACCCAGATTCTGCACGCTATTTTATACTATATCTAGTATGACAAATATTGGGTTAATGTTTAGCTAGATAGCAATCTTCAAAATCCCGGACAATGCCAGTGTTTATGCTTGATAGTGTGATATTTTTTACTTTTTAAACATTAAGCTTCGCGCCAGTACAAATTTAACAGAATACCACCTGCTACTAGCTTTAATGCTTCTAATAGAAAATAACCGCTGTGTAATAAGTTCATTTGTGGTGGAACTAGATTACTAGTAAGTAAGCTGAAATTAGCACCTAGAGCGCACATTTGGGGAGTTAAGAAATAAGTATCTAGTAATGCTACTGTTAACAGAATTCCAGATAAAGCAATACTACCTAAAGGCCAATTAGATTTAGTCTTGCTAATAGCCAGTACAGCAGTTAAAACCACAGTAGCAGACAATAATTCTAGGCGATTAAAATTCCAAAAAACCAGATAACCTGCTGTAGAAAAATTAGCCTCATTCATCATACCAGCAAAGTAAAGACTAGGCATAATTACCCAATCTAAAACCAGACTAGCACTGAGCCAGAAGCCCAGAGTTAACATAATCGCTGTTTGCCAAGTTGACCGTTTAAATTCCAGACTAGAAAGAGTGTTCATAAAAATAATTGCTTTGTTGTCTTCTTAGAGTCTAACTAAAACAGTGATTTTGGCAACAAATATCAATTAATTGTTACAAACAAGAAACTCTAACCCAGATTTGCACCAAAAGGAAAAAATCATTTCAATACCAAGGGTAGTTTAATAAAAATAAATAAACCTGAAGCGATCGCTCCCAATCCCCCACATCACGTTATGATCAGAAGGAATCACAATAATCTGTGCCAATAAATTCTCAGCATCTACCGTCAGTAACCCAGCCCTAAAGGGACTGGGCTTGCAAGAGTAATCAAGCAAGCCGTGCTGACCAGACCACCCTGAGTGACCTGCCCTGAGCGGTGTCGAAGGGAGTCGAAGGGTAGCCGTTATTTGAGCCACGACACCCCGGAATGCGTAGCCCCTTCGGGGTTCAGCAGTCGCTCATGGGGGAAACCCCCAAGACCGCGCTGCTTCACTAGTTCCCTGCTCTGTCATTTGCAATTAAACAGTTTTAAGGTCACTGAAACAGTGTTGCAAGTCTAAAAAGCTTTTATAACTGGTCGTTCGCGCAGCGTGCCGGAGGCATCTAGCTAACATTACCCCAGAAATGGGAGGCTCTTTGGAGCAAAACATTATGCGTACAGAGTTGGAAAATTTGAATCGGTAATTGTCCCGTTGAAAGTACATCACAAAAGTACCCCGAATTTTTCAACTCCAAGGCGGTAATGAAAAAATATTCAAAGCGGTTAAAACCGCCCGTGTCGCTTCCCTCTCAGGTCTAAAAACTCGCTCGTTTCCCACTTACCGCAAGGTCTTATGACGACTTCCACACCAGAACCCAATCAACCCAACAAATCACTTACTGATACAAATCTGGTAGAAGACCGCAGCAAGCTGAGTAAGATGTATCAGCATTATGTAGAAGTCAAGGATAAGTATCCTCATGCGTTGCTGCTGTACAGAGTAGGCGATTTTTTTGAAACTTTTTTCCAAGACGCTGTAACCGTCTCCAGAGAATTAGAATTAGTCTTAACTAGTAAACACGGTGGGGAAGTCGGTCGCGTTGCCATGACAGGTGTACCTCATCACGCTTGGGAACGCTACACAACCCAACTGGTAGAAAAAGGTTATGCTGTGGTAATTTGCGACCAAGTAGAAGATTCGGCGGATGCCATTGGTTTGGTAAAGCGAGAAGTAACACGCATTCTTACACCAGGGACTTTGCTAGAAGAGGGAATGCTCAAAGCCAGTCGGAATAATTACATAGCGGCTGTGGTAATTGCTGTCAATCATTGGGGGTTAGCCTACGCAGATATCTCAACAGGGGAATTTCTCACATCTCAAGGTAGTGATTTAGAACACTTAACTCAGGAGTTAATGCGTTTACAACCTTCCGAAGTCCTGTTTCCCACTAACGCCCCCGATTTAGGTAGTTTACTGCGCCCAGGGGAAACTTCACCCTCTTTGCCCCAATGTCTACCACCTACATTTTGTTATAGTTTGCGATCGCAAGTCCCCTTTTCCCAAGCAGAAGCTAGAAGTAAATTATTGCAGAAATTCAAAGTGCGATCGCTCGAAGGTTTGGGTTGCGAACATCTCCCCCTGGCAGTTCGCGCCGCTGGTGGTCTTTTAGAATACATCGAAGACACACAAAAAGCCAATCCCGTCTCCCTGCAATTATTACGCACATATACATTAAATGATTATTTAATAGTAGATCATCAAACCCGCCGTAACCTAGAAATTACCCAAACCGTCCGCGACGGCACATTTCACGGTTCTCTATTATGGGCTTTAGATCGAACTAGCACCGCCATGGGCAGCCGGGCTTTAAGAAGATGGTTGTTACAACCGCTACTGGAGATTAAAGGGATTAAATCCCGCCAAGATACCATTCAAGAATTAGTAGAAAATACACCTTTACGCCAAGATCTACGCCATTTACTCAAGCAAATTTATGATTTAGAACGTTTAACAGTCAGAGCCGCTTCTGGTAGAGCAAATGCACGGGATTTAGTCGCCTTAGCTGATTCTTTCTCCCGTTTACCAGAATTATCTCGCTTAGTAGAAGATGCGAGATCACCTTTCTTAAAAGCTTTGCAAAAAGTCCCGCCCAGCCTCGAAGAACTAGCAGAAAAATTACACGCTCACATCGTAGAATCACCACCGACTCATCTAAAAGAAGGCGGTTTAATTCGGGCGGGAATCAATCCGCTTTTAGATGAAAGAAAGGCTACAGTCGAAAGTGATCAACAATGGATTGCCAACTTAGAAGTTGACGAAAGAACAAGAACGGGAATCCCCACTTTGAAGGTAGGATTTAATAAAACTTTTGGTTATTATATCAGTATTTCCCGCAATAAATCTGACCAAGTTCCCGATAATTACATTCGTAAGCAAACTCTGACAAATGAGGAACGTTACATTACTCCTGATTTGAAAGAACGAGAAGCCCGAATTCTCACAGCGCGAGATGATTTAAATCAGTTGGAATATCAGATTTTTGACGCATTACGGGATGAAGTGGGTTCTCATGCCGAAATCATCCGTAGTATTGCCCGTGCCGTAGCTGCGTCAGATGTATTATGTGGTTTGGCGGAATTAGCCGTACATCAAGGTTATTGTCGTCCAGAAATGCTTACAGGACGCGAGATTAACGTGATTGATGGTCGTCACCCGGTGGTGGAACAGTCTTTACCTGCTGGATTTTTTGTCCCTAATTCGACTTGCTTAGGGGGGAAGGAAATGAACCACGAAGGAGCGAAGGAAGCGAAGGAAGAGGAAAAGAAGAATTTATCTTCCCCTGATTTAGTGATTTTAACCGGTCCAAATGCGAGTGGTAAGAGTTGTTATTTGCGTCAAGTTGGTTTAATTCAGTTAATGGCGCAGGTGGGTAGTTTTGTGCCGGCGCGGTCTGCTAAATTGGGAGTGTGCGATCGCATTTTTACCCGTGTTGGGGCTGTAGATGATTTAGCCACAGGTCAATCTACGTTTATGGTGGAAATGAATGAAACTGCCAATATTCTCAATCATGCAACTTTGAGATCTTTGGTTTTGTTAGATGAAATTGGTCGCGGGACAGCAACTTTTGATGGTCTTTCAATTGCTTGGGCTGTAGCAGAATATTTAGCAGTTGAGATTAAATCTCGCACGATTTTTGCTACTCATTATCATGAGTTAAATGAATTGGCTACTATTATTTCAAATGTGGCAAATTATCAAGTTACAGTTAAAGAATTACCAGACCAAATTATCTTTTTACATCAAGTTCAACCCGGTGGTGCTGATAAATCCTATGGAATAGAAGCAGGAAGGTTAGCAGGTTTACCCACAGTGGTAATTCAACGGGCAAAACAGGTGATGGGACAAATCGAAAAACACAGTAAAATAGCCATGGGATTGCGTGAGAATTTATAAAAATTGGCTGCTGTGATTATGTCCGCATTAAAGGCAGCATAAACCATTAGACTTGTCCAAATAAAGAATTATCAACTTATCCCAGCAACATTAATAAACAACTAGGAAATGGTTAAAAATTGGTTAATCTTATGTCGTATTTCTATTAATAAAATCAAAATTTGTTATTACTTAAGACTCAAATATTTCTGTATTATCCAGATGAGCCATCTGATTACTTGATAATTCACCAGTAATATCAAAATTACTATTAATTTATACCTAAATCTTTAGAAGTAATGATCCGAAAGCGATCGCGTCCTTCTTTTTTGGCACGATAAAGTGCTTCGTCTGCTGTTTTAATGAAGAATGCAGCCGGAATATCAGCAGTAGGAATTAAAGTAGTAACTCCTAAACTGACCGTAACATATTGACTTACCTCAGAAGCTGAATGCAAAATTGCCAATATTTTCACTTGATCACGGATTTCTTCGGCGACAATTATTGCACCTTCTGCATTTGTATTTGGTAAAATTACTACAAATTCTTCTCCTCCATATCGCGCTACTAAATCACTAGGTCTTTTAATAGCTTGACTCATGGCAAAAGCCACTTTTTGTAAACAACTATCTCCCGCTTGATGTCCGTAAGTATCGTTATATCGTTTAAAAAAATCTACATCACACAAAATCAGGGAGAGTGCAGATTTGTCCCTAGCCATGCGTCCCCACTCTTGCTGCAAATATTCATCAAATCGGCGACGATTAGGAATTTGCGTGAGGCTGTCGTAATTAGCCAGACGGTAGAGAGTTTGATTTTCGGCTTTAAGGTTCAGATCATCTTGCCAAATTACAATTCCAGTTGTCATTCCTAATAAAGTTATTGGTGCAGCCACAGGTAGCCAATAATTGATTTTTAGCATGAGCAAACTGAAAATTTCCCAGAGTACACATAGCCCTATACAGAATCCTAATTTTTTCCTAGAATGCCAACGAACAATTACTAAACCCCAGACTGGACCTGCCAATAGTAATAATATTATCCATGCCCCAGAAGGAAAAAGATCGAGAAAATTATTTTGAAATACATTATTAATAAAAGTTGCTTGTAAGTAAACTCCGCCCGTGGGTGGATCATAATTAAAGGGCGTGACTAAAACATCAATACCAGGAGCAGTAACTCCTACTAAAACAATTTTATTTTTAAATAAATCGGCTGATACTTTCCCCTGCACTACATCACTAAAGGAATAGTGAGGCATTTGCTGAACCTGACTAGGCCAGTTAATCCATAATGGCTGCTCTAAATTAGGCAAAGGGGGTATTTCCATAAAAGTTCCATAAGCCCGGATAGCCGCAATTCCTAATAAAGAAATACCATTTTTTAGTGGCTGTACATTACGGATTATACCATCTCCATCTTTCTGACTGAATATATGTCCTGTAGTTATTGCGGCCTGTTCTAGTTCAGGGACAGGAAACCAAGGTTCTCCTTGAGTATCCCAAGCCTCTGCCAATACCACTTTACCATGTTGTTTCATAGCCTTTGCCAGAGCCGTATCATCGGGGCTAGACTCAGAAAAAATAATATCGAAGACAACTACATTTGGCTGGGCTGTATCGAGTACATTTAATAGCTCTATATATCTTGTCCGTGGCCAGGGAAATTGTTTAAACTCTGCCAAACTTTTGTTATCTATTGTCACTACTACTATCTGCTGATTCCAGTCAATATTTCCCCTTAGTCGGAATAGGGTGTTATATGTTATCCATTCTAAAGGTTGAAAAATTCCCAGTAACAGGAAACAAATAACTATCAACATGGCTATAAAACCAGGAAACAATTTCCCAAATAACCGCTGGATTTCTGTGAACATGATCATACATTTTCAGTTCTTACTTTTATTAAGGAACAGCTAATTCATACTTTTGCTTTTTTCCTAAAGGTGTTGTGATACTAACTGCAATTTTTCGATTATTAGGAAGGGCTGTTATCACCTCAAACTCTCCATTCTGATTGGTTATTAATGATTCATTCGCTAAAATAACTAAATTCACAGGATCTACTTTACCTGCAATTTTTGCCTGTTGATTGCCCATATCTGCCAGGATTTTTATTTGCAAACTAGTATCATCTCGTAAACGCACTGGAGGTGAAGGTGGTTTTCCTGGAATTACAAAGCTTTGAAAACCTTTATTTACAGATACAGTTTTACCTTGAGCAGATGTTACCACCTGGCCTTTTAAAGTTGCTACCCCTGTTTTCCCACTAGGTTGGACACTAACACCAAATTCTGTACCTCTGACTCCTGTAATCCCTGCTGGAGTTTTAATTTCTAGTCTAGATTCTCGATTGTTCAAAGGACGTACTTTTAAACGCACCTGTCCACCAGTTAGCAGCAACTCTGTGACTTTTCCATTATTACTAGTGCTATGCAGTTTTTGAATTTGCAGTTTTGTATTTTCTGCCACTTCCACAAAAGCAATTTCTGTATCTAATGCTAACATCGTCCGAGAATTCTTTCCTGTACCAATGCTATCACCAACCTTTTGCAACTTTGTGCCGACATTGGCAGGTTGGGAAGTTTGTTGATTTCCATAAATAACATTACCAAAAATGCTACGTACTTCTAAGTAGCGGTTAACTCTTAACTGTAAATTATTCTTGGCTAATGCTTGCTGAAAGGTTAATAGGAAGATGAAAAATAAACTCAATAATAGCCAATGTTTTTTAATCACTGAATTTTTTGGAAATTAGATTACCCCTGTATCTAATTTTAGGCGATCGCTTCTCTTGTGGCAAGTAAGCTGTCACGCATCTAGTTTTTGAACCTGATCTAGGCTATAGGCGGGTTTCTGCCTCCAAATTATACAATTTAAGTGCGCGACAGCTTTTAAAAATCTAGACATCCTCTGGTTCAAATTGTGCCACAGTTACAGCATTAAATGCAAAAGATAAAACTAAGGGAATCGGACATTTAAACCAAAAAGTGTAAATCACTGCTAGGATAGTGGTAGAGATGGCAGCACAAGCCCAATACATTTCCTGATTAGTTAAACCATTTTTCTCTTTAATTACTCTTAACACATTCATTGGGATTGGTTCTGGCATGACTCCACCAGGAGGAAACGCCCAATAGTTACCACGTCGCTCAACAAATAAATCTGTCCAGCCATTTTCTAAGCACCATGCTTCAATCCATTGAATAGAGTAATGATTTATCATATAAATACCAATTTCCTTTGTTAATGTGTGCAGTTTGTCAATTTTAATAACTTAAAGATCTTAGTCAGATATAGCAGCAGTCAGCAGGAAAAATCTTGTGTTATCTGGCTTTTTTAGGGACTTTTTTCCCTTATTCAAGTACATATCGCTATAACTTTTAGTTCATTGTTTTAAAGGTTTATCAAATTATTTTATACATATTAACAATCCTGTTTCCACAGCCATCACCATAACTAACAGATTATCAGTTGTCCTGACTACTAGACTTTAAAAGATAACAAACTTTACTTGTAATCAAACTTAATGAATTATTGTAAATAGTAAAATCCTGCTGGAGCAATAATGCCATTTTTTTCCAGAATCAGCAACAGTTAAAATTTAAAAAAGGGAGTAATTACCAAAAGCGTTATTACAAAATATTAACGTTTATGCAAAACTTAACTTATCCAGTATCAATTTGGACTCATCAACTATGTTTTGGCAAAAGAGCTTAGGATGGATTTTGGGAATTATGGTTTGGTGCGTTGCACAGCCAGCATCAGCAGATTGGACTCATCCTTTATCATATAGCAATGCCGAATTGTCGAGACAAGATTTTTCGGGACAAAGTTTACAAGCTGCGGAATTTTCTAACGCTAACTTAGAAATGGCTAACTTTACAGGTGCGGACTTACGAGGAACAGTTTTCAGTGCTTCAGTCATGACAAAAGCAAATTTACATGGAGCAGATTTAACCAATGCGATGGTGAATGAGGTAAAATTAGCAGGTGCTGATTTAAGTAATGCCGTTTTAATCGAAGCTCTTTTACTCCGCACCGTCTTCACAGATGTTAATATCACAGGTGCAGATTTTACAGACGCAATTTTAGATAAAGCGCAAATTAAAGAGCTATGTCAAAAAGCCAGTGGTGTAAATTCTCAAACTGGTGTAGAAACTCGTGAGTCCTTAGGATGTCAATGAAACTTGGTATAATTGGTGGTGGACAACTGGCTTGGATGATGAAAGATGCAGCAGATAAGCTGGGAGTAGAATTAATAGTCCAAACTCCTAGTCCCAATGATCCAGCCGTATCTGTTGCCCAACATAGCATTTTTGCCGCAGTTGATGATGCCGCTGCCACAGAAATTTTAGCGACAAAGTGTGATATCGTTACCTTTGAAAATGAATTTGTTAACCTTGCGGCTTTATCACTGCTAGAAAAACAGGGTGTTTGTTTTCATCCTCAACTAGCAGCTTTAGCACCCCTGTTAGATAAATATGAGCAACGGTGCTATTTACGGGATTTAGGTTTACCAGTTCCCCAGTTTTTGGCATTATCAGGGGAAAAAAAGCTAGAATCTCAAATTGAAAATTTGGGTTTTCCTGTGGTTCTCAAAGCCAGAAGACATGGATATGATGGTCAAGGAACTTTTATCATTCCCGATTTTGCAACTTTATCAAAAATAGTTAATCAAACTCATAGCCAGTTTTTAGTCGAAGAATTTGTGCCTTTTACCAAAGAACTGGCTATAATTGCCGCCCGTTCTGTAAATGGGGAAATTGTCATCTATCCAGCGGTAGAAACTCTCCAGAAAGAACAGGTTTGTCGGTGGGTAATTGCCCCCGCTCAAATCACCCAAGAGCAAAGTTTGCAAATTGAAGCGATCGCCCATAAACTATTAACTAGCCTCCAATATATAGGAGTCTGTGGCATTGAATTATTTCTCACCGCCCAAGGTAAAATCTTAATTAATGAAATAGCACCACGTACCCATAACTCTGGGCATTTTTCCCTGGATGCTTGTGAAACTTCCCAATTTGAACAACACCTGAGAGCAGTGTGTGGTTTACCATTAGGCAATACTAGATTACATTGTGCTAGTGCCGTGATGGTTAATTTGCTAGGATATGAAAACAGCCATTGTGACTACCAAAAACAACGTCAACAATTAGCAAATATTCCCCAGGCTACTGTTCATTGGTACGGAAAAACAGAAGCTCGTCCAGGAAGGAAGCTAGGACATATCACCGTTTTATTAGATCAAGATCACACTAATGGAGTAGAGGACATTATACACAAAATTGAATCTATCTGGTATCCCCAGTAGAAATTTGCCAAAATTTTCCCAAAATAAACACACAAACTATTTTTCAAAGCTATAATGAGTTAGTTGCACTACGACGATTGGTGACTGCCGTCAAGTTTTTTGATCTATGTCTTTAACAACAAGGGAGCTAAACAATTCTCGTGGCAGTATACTGGGCTTGTACCCAGAAACTTTAAATGAGAACCCTCAGTTCCCACCTGGTTTAACCAGGTCATAAACTTAGGTAAAACGGCGTTGTGGTGAACTAAAAAATTTTAGCTCCCCGGTTAATAAAACTGGGGAGCTTTACCTTAAACAGCAAGAAGGCTCACACTGTACCTGTACTCAGGTCAGTGTTGAGATGAATTGCGCGTGAGAAATCCGGGTGTAGTCTGACCATATTTGTAGCTTGCTTCCCGCAGGGTGCGCAGCGAAAACCGGAAAGACTACAACGACGAAACGAGCAAAATATTCGTTTTTTATTCGGTATGTTTTGATTATTTGTGTTACCATGAATATACGAACGCGGTAAGGTCGATACCATGTATAGAGCAATTAAAGTTAGGATTTATCCCACTGATGAGCAAGAATCATATTTAGCTCAATGTTTTGGTAATACTCGATGGTTGTGGAATTATATGCTTAATGCCACTACTGTCGCGGATAAAGAAATAAGCATTGGGCTTTCTAAAGCGGCTATGGATAAGTTGCTTCCAGGATTAAAAAAGGAATATGAATGGTTAGGACTTGCATACAGTCAAGTGTTGCAACGAGTCACATTCAATCTTTCTAGTGCGTTTGTCAACTTTTTTGAAGGCCGTGCTAAATTTCCTAACTTTAAATCTAAACATGGTAAACAATCAATTCAATATCCCCAAAATGTGAAACTGATGCCAGAGGATTCTGTGATTAAGTTTCCTGGCAATTTAGGGATGATGAAAACCGTGTTCCATAAAGAATTGCCCGATGCAAAATTCACGGCTGTAACAATATCAAGAAATGCAGACGGTAGGTATTATGCATCTATTCTTTTTAACCAAAATGACAATCCGGTAGTTGCAATTAGAAAAGCTATTGGTGTTGATTTGGGATTGAAAAACTTTGCTATAACTTCCGAAGGCTCAAAATATGACCTTCCTAAGAAGCAATTAGCTCTTCTCGAAAAGAATAAAAAACGCAAGCAGAAAAAACTAGCTAAGAAGACCGATAAAACATCTAATAAACGTCGTAAAGCTAAACGTTTAGTCGCAAAAGTTTCTAGCAAAATAGCTAGAGTCCGTGAAGACTTTCTACACAAGCTATCTCGCAAAATAGCATCCGAAAACCAAGTTATTTGTGTAGAAGATTTGGCAGTTAAGAATATGGTTAAAAATCCCAACTTGGCAAAAGCTATTAGTGACTCTTGTTGGGGAATGTTTCAAACCATGCTCAAATACAAAGCTGAAAGATTTGGTCATACTTATCAAGAAATAGGTCGTTTCTTCCCGTCTTCTCAACTTTGTAGTGAAACTCTACTACCAATTCCGGTATTGCAAAAAGGATATGATTCGTTAGGAGTTAGGTTTGTAGATTGCCCTCACTGCCAAAAACAGCATGATAGAGATATCAATGCCGCAATAAATATTAGAAATGAAGGTTTGCGACTTTGGGCGTTAGGAACTAGCGCTTCTGCCCTTGGAGGGGATGTAAGACCAAAGTCTTAGGGACGTAAAAAATCCATGAAGTCCGAGGCAGTCCCCATGGAATTGGGAAGCCTACACTGTACCGTCAGGTCAGTGTAGGTAGTTCACGATATATACCTTAAATTTAGAGGTAAAAAGCAAAATACGGAAAGAAAAAGATTTTCCCAATGACAACTGACCAATGACAACTGACCAATGACAACTGACAACTGACAACTGACAACTGACCAATGACAAATGACAACTGACCAATGACCATTTCTTCAAGTCTGTCATGACTAACTGAAGAAATAAGCTACACTCATTTTAGGGGCGAACTCATACAGTTCGTCACAATACTTCTTGGAAGATATCCCTATCGCAGGAAGTGGGTTGAAGCCCACTTTTTTTATTGAATTCTCCCATGACTCATCCTTTAATACCACAAATTATTGATTTGGCGACACCAGTAGCCGCAGAACTAGGATTGGAAGTTGTTAGTATAGTTTTTCATACGAACCAAAACCCCCCAGTCTTGCGAGTAGATATCTTTAATCCTCTACAGGACATTGGACTGGATGATTGTGAAAGGATGAGCCGTGCCGTTGAAGCCTCATTAGATGCGGCCGATATCATTCCAGACGGTTACATATTGGAAGTATCTAGTCCTGGTATTTCGCGGCAACTGGTAACAGACAGGGAGTTTATTTCCTTCAAAGGATTCCCTGTAGTTATTTCTACTTCCCCACCCTCCGAACAACAGCAAGAGTGGATAGGTCTATTGATTAGCCGGGATGAAACTACAGTTTACCTTAATCAAAAGGGTCGTGTAGTAAAAATTCCCCGTAACCTCATTACCAAAGTCCAAATAGATGAGCGTAGCTAATCAATTTTAGATTTTAGACGTTGGATTAGGGACTGGTAACTGGTAATTGGTAATTGGGAAGGAGTAATTGGGGAAAAGAACACAATTATTTCTTAACAGTTATCTAATTTTGCTGACTGCTGACTTGACACTCTCCGCTCTAAAGAGATTGTCAATGTATAGTGTTGAGCCGTTAGGCAACATCGGGTGTTTGTACAGGTTAATTACCCTTACCTGTTAAAGACATTGTAACACCATAAGTCACTGAGAGATTTATCCCCTCTCTCGCTTAAAAAACACCCAAACATAAAAACCCAAAAAGGTTTTAGATTTTAAGTCTAGGGTCAGAAACGGTAAGTTCTACCGAGATTGCCTGTGGAGCGGAAAAACCTCTTAGAAGCCATTCTAAGACCGTGATGAAGCAGGAAGTAAACACTAAGGTTATCGCTGTCCAGATGTGTCTAGACTTTGGTAATTTTGGGTAAGTTTTATAGAACGGTTTTAAGCCTACTTTCTTATAAAATTTTAGGAGACTGCGTATGTCAATGGTGACTTTATCGGGATTAAAAGAGCTAATCGAAAGTATTAGCCAAGAACGAAACTTACCGCGTTTAGCTGTACAAGCAGCTATTAGAGAAGCCTTAATTAAGGGTTACGAACGTTATCGTCGCGCCCAAAATTTAGAACGCAGACAATTTGATGAAGAGTATTTTAATAATTTTGAAGTAGAACTGGATATTGAGGGTGAAGGATTTCGGGTTCTTTCCACCAAAACCATTGTTGAAGCAGTTGCTAACACTGATCATCAAATTTCCTTAGATGAAGTCCAGCAAGTAGCCCCAGAAGCCCAACTGGGAGATTCTGTAGTATTGGATGTCACCCCAGATCAAGGAGAATTTGGGCGCATGGCAGCCATGCAAACGAAACAAGTATTGGCGCAAAAACTGCGAGATCAACAACGCCAAATGGTGCAAGAAGAGTTTCAAGACTTGGAAGGCACGGTTTTACAAGCTAGAGTATTGCGATTTGAACGTCAATCTGTAGTTTTGGCAGTTAGTAGCGGATTTGGACAATCAGAAGTAGAAGCCGAATTACCCAAGCGAGAACAGCTACCCAACGATAATTATCGGGCTAATGCTACCTTTAAGGTATATCTAAAAAAAGTTTCCCAAGGGCAGCAACGAGGGCCACAATTGATGGTATCTCGTGCTGATGCAGGTTTGGTGGTTTATCTATTCGCCAATGAAGTCCCAGAAATTGAAGATGAGGTAGTGCGAATTGTGGCTGTAGCGCGAGAAGCTAACCCTCCCTCTCGTTATGTAGGACCCCGCACAAAAATTGCTGTTGATACCCTAGACCGCGATGTAGACCCCGTTGGTGCTTGTATTGGTGCGCGGGGATCACGAATTCAGGTGGTAGTTAATGAATTACGCGGTGAAAAAATTGATGTGATTCGCTGGTCTCCAGATCCAGCTACCTATATTGCCAATGCGTTGAGTCCAGCAAAGGTAGATGAAGTCAGACTCATGGACCCCGAAAGTCGCCAAACTCACGTTTTAGTGGCTGAAGATCAACTGAGTTTAGCTATTGGTAAAGAAGGGCAAAATGTGCGGTTAGCTGCCCGTCTCACTGGTTGGAAAATTGATATTAAAGATCAGGCTAAATATGACGAGGAAGCCGAAAATACTAAATTTGCAGCGGTGAGAGCGCAATATCAATCCCAAAATGATAGGGATGACAGGTCTGACCGAGAAGATGCAATGGCAGAAGAATTAGAATTGGATGAGGATAGATTTGACAATAGCGAGGAAGATTAATTCCCCAAATTTATCTGCAATAATTTGAAAAAGGAAGGGAAGCAGGGAGCAGGGAGCAGGGGGAATATTTCTTCCCAATGACAACTGACAACTAACAACTAACAACTGACAACTGACAACTAACAACTAACAACAGGCATTAAAAAATACATTGTTTAGTATCCCCAAGATATCTAACTTAAATCTGGCAGAAGACTGATGAAACCGAACTATCGGCGTTGTATTAGTTGTCGTCAAGTCAACTTGAAACAAGAGTTTTGGCGGATTGTCCGCGTCTTTCCATCTGGAAAGGTACAATTAGATCAGGGCATGGGGCGTTCTGCCTATATCTGTCCGCAAGAGAGTTGCCTACAAGCAGCTCAGAAGAAAAATAGACTAGGGAGATCGCTGCATGGAGCAGTGCCAGATACAGTGTATCAAACATTGTGGCAACGTCTAAATCACGGCGATCGCCAAGATCGCATTTAATGGTAACAACTAAAATTGCGATAGTCTCTAAAGATATTATGACAAAAGCCGAACTATTCGGTATCTGATCATAACCTTTAGTATCGTTCAAGTTAATGCCAAAATAGTAAATGGATGTAACCAGCTTTCTCGATCTCCTTTTTTGGACAAGACGCAAGGCATTACTCCCAACAAGTTTTTTTTTGATTGTATTGTGGAAGACTCACAAATCAGCAAAACAAAAAAACCAAAAATGGCGACCTGGTAGCGTCAAATCGCAGTTCTGCATCAACCATCATTCCTGGTGGAGATGTCAGTATTAACCCGAAACATCTCTCTTTCCTAACTGGAGTCACCGGCAATATCACCAAAGGCAACCGAAAAAACAGTGATCAAAGGGTGGAGATGTCACAAACCAGGCAACCATCCGCTAAAACTGTAAATTAAAGGGGAAAGAGTGGATGAACAACGGAAAAGT
Source organism: Dolichospermum sp. UHCC 0406 (assembly GCF_009712025.1). Taxonomy (NCBI): domain Bacteria; kingdom Bacillati; phylum Cyanobacteriota; class Cyanophyceae; order Nostocales; family Aphanizomenonaceae; genus Dolichospermum; species Dolichospermum sp. UHCC 0406. The sequence goes on along the minus strand of NZ_VILA01000014.1, from coordinate 443,066 downwards.
GAGAATCTATGACTTATCAAAAGAATTGAATTTGGATAATAAAGAGCTACTAGCAATTTGCGACCAGCTCGATATTGCGGTTAAAAGCCATAGCAGTACGATTTCCGAAGCGGAAGCTGAACAAATTCGTAGCGCAGCCGAAAAAGTCGCTGCTACGAATTTAGCCTCAAAAAAGGAACAAAGTACAAATGGCCATAAACCAAATTCATCTCAAAACCGTACCAACGCCCATCACAAACAGCAAATTCTAGAAATTCGCAAACCGAAAATATTGATAAACACTACCACCAACTCAACCGATATCTCAGTTGCTACTGACGCTACTGATGCTAATCCTCCGGCACCTCCAAGGCCTTTTGCTACACCAGTTTCATCTATGAATATAAAGCCGGCGGCACCAACTCGACCAGTACCCCGGAATCAATCTGAGACTCCACTTAAACCTAATCCTACCCAACCAGAACAGGTATCTAATCCTGAATCGGTTACAGAAAAGGTGAGAGCGGAAAAATCAGAGAAAATATCTACTCCCAGAGCCAAACCAGAGAAACCGCAAAAACCCCAGTTGGTTTCTCCTCCTGCTAGAGTAGATGGCGCAAAAGCGGCAGAAACACCAGTTTTAGCAACATCAGAAAAACCTCTTCTCAAACGCGATCGCTCACAGCCTGTTGAAGAAGATCCTCAGCCAGTGAGAAGTAAGGTTAATAGACCTTCATCTGATCAAGGTTCACCATCTGCACCACCTAGACCTAGTCGGGCTAATTCAGGAGCGCCGACAAGACCAGAACAACGCAGTGGTAGACCATCCGTTGGCGGTGATATCCAACGCCCTAGACCTGCCCGTCCCAGTGAACCAGCAGCCATTCCCACGGCGACTCCACCCAGACATCATGCAGGTGGCGCGAAAAAAGAAGGATTGGATGAAATACCAGTAGCACCCGATCTTTTGGATTTAAAACGCCCTACACCCCCTCGTTTGAACAAGGGTGGGAAAAAATGGCAAGAAGAAGAAATCATTGACGAAATCAAAGAAAAAGCGAAGGTTGGACCCAAAGGCAAACGGGTCAAACAAATCGTAGAAGATGATTTAGATGAAGATGATTTAGATGAAGACGGTCTAGAAAATTCCGCAGCCACTCAAGTTAGTCTCTCCATTGCCCGTCCTCCCAAACCCAAAGGGACTCGCTCCGGTATGCCAACTGTAGCGGTTGTGGCTGCTCCTACCACTAGAGGTAAAAAATCTAGTTCTTCCCGTGACCACAACAATCGTCGCCAAGAAAATGTAGAGCAAAAACCAGATCGTCCAGCCACACTAGATGTTACTGGTCCATTAACAGTCCAGGAGTTGGCTGAGTCCCTCGTAATTGCCGATACAGAGATTGTCAAAATCCTGTTTATGAAGGGCATGGCTGTTAGCATCACCCAAAATCTGGATATTCCGACGATTACCCTAGTCGCCAAAGAACTAGAAGTAGAAGTCCAAATTGTCGAACGAGAAGCTGAAGCCCGGAAAGTCACGGAAATGATTGACGTGGCTGATTTGGCTCACCTCATTCGTCGTCCCCCAGTTGTCACCATCATGGGTCACGTAGACCACGGTAAAACCACTCTCCTCGACTCTATTCGCAAAACCAAAGTTGCGTCTGGGGAAGCGGGCGGTATTACCCAGCATATCGGCGCATATCATGTTGATATCGTCCATGAAGGTAAACCACAGCAGATTGTTTTCCTCGATACTCCTGGTCACGAAGCTTTCACAGCGATGCGTGCTAGAGGAGCTAGGGTGACAGATATTGCCGTGCTAGTCGTAGCTGCTGATGACGGTGTTCGTCCCCAAACAATTGAAGCTATTAGCCACGCTAAAGCTGCAAACGTTCCCATTGTCGTTGCTATCAACAAGATTGATAAAGAAGGCGCACAGCCAGAACGGGTTAAACAGGAACTTACCAATTATGGTCTCACCGCTGAAGATTGGGGTGGTGAAACAATCATGGTTCCCGTTAGTGCTATTAAGGGCGAAAACCTCGACACCCTCCTAGAAATGATTATGTTGGTGTCGGAAGTAGCCGAACTATCCGCTAATCCAGATCGGGTCGCAAAAGGAACAGTCATTGAGGCTCATTTGGATAAGGCGAAAGGTGCCGTTGCTACCTTGCTGATTCAAAACGGTACTCTCCACGTTGGAGATATGCTGGTCGCTGGTTCAGCCTTCGGTAAAGTCCGGGCTATGGTAAGTGACCGAGGCAAGCGTGTAGATGTTGCTAGTCCATCCTTTGCTGTGGAAGTATTGGGTTTAAGTGATGTCCCTGCTGCTGGTGATGATTTCGAGGTCTATGAAAACGAGAAAGAAGCTCGTTCTGTAGCCAGCGATCGCGCCGACAAACAACGTCAATCCCGCTTGTTGCAAGGTCGTGTCACTCTCACTACCCTGTCAGCACAAGCACAAGAAGGCGAGTTAAAAGAACTCAACCTCATCCTCAAAGGCGACGTACAAGGTTCTGTGGAAGCCATTATCGGCTCTCTGCGCCAAATTCCGCAAAACGAAGTCCAAATTCGGATGCTCCTAGCTACCGCTGGAGAAATCACCGAAACAGACATAGACTTAGCTGCTGCCAGTAACGCTGTGATCATTGGTTTCAACACCACCTACGCCAGTGGAGCTAGACAGGCTGCGGATGAAGCAGGTGTAGATGTTCGAGAATATAACATCATCTACAAACTCTTGGAAGATATCCAAGGTGCTTTAGAAGGTCTACTCGAACCAGAGTTGGTGGAAGAACCCTTGGGACAAACAGAAGTCCGTGCTGTCTTCCCAGTTGGTCGTGGTGCTGTTGCCGGTTGTTATGTTCAATCTGGTAAGCTCGTTCGCAACTGTAAGGTGCGCGTCCGTCGCTATAACAAGGTAGTTTACGAAGGTGTTCTCGATTCCCTCAAACGGATGAAAGAAGATGCCCGTGAAGTCAACGCAGGTTATGAATGTGGTATCGGCATTGATAAGTTCCATGACTGGGTGGAAAATGATATCATTGAATCCTACCAATTGGTAACTAAACGTCGGACTCTGACTATGACTAAGTAGTGACGTGCATCCAGCGTTGAGTGCTGAGTTAATGAGTGTTGAATTGAGACTGTTCCGAGTTCAACACTCAAATAATGTAAACTCAGCACTCCGTTTAAAAGGAGTCAGGAGTCAGGAGTCAGGAGTCAGGAGTCAGGAGTCAGAAGAAGAATGAAGAAGAAGGAAGGAATGAAAAAGAAGAAGGAAAAAGAAGAAGGAAGAAGTAAAAACCTGTTCTAGTCCGAGTTTTATTATCAATTCATGTCTTGCCCCCTTGGGTTGCTATAAATTTTAAAAAAATTCTCTGTTTAATTAAAAACAAGTTGTTTTAGAAATTTCTTGCATAAAATTCCGCATTTAGTGATGAATGAGACAGAATTTTCAGGTGTAAAACCATTATCTTGAAAGAAGATTAAACAAAAATCTTCAATTTTAGGCTTGGGTGAGATTTAGGTCTTCCCCTTGTGTGTGAAATCAATTATCAATCTGAAATCTAAAATCCCAAATTGTCTAATTCTGGAAGTGAAAAATAAGGAATGAGGAATTATGGCTCAATTTCCAACTTCTAGCGATTACGCGCATACTACTGACAGCAAAGTCTCTGTCAACGGTGAGCGTAAAGATCACCAATTATCTGCTAATACTCAATTTTGGCATAACCTAAAATACGTGATTTCTGCTAGTTCCGGTTTTCAAAGATGGCAATTAGAATGTAACGCCAAATTACAAAGTTTACGTCTAGATCAACAAGTACAAATGTATTTACGAGAGACTTTAGAAACTTTAGCTTAACCGACAGAAGCCCCACGTCTGACCCGATAGGGCAGCGGGGTATGAATGGCGCGTGAATTGACGACGGTTTTCCGACCAACGCGACAGCAAGGAAGGAAAACATGGAGACAATTCACAAAATTTGTGTTATGAATTGAATATCTCGGCAAGGCGAGAGAATAGCGATAACCAAGCTAGATACATGATCATTTTTGTTGATTAACCTTGATTTTGCCTTTGGAACGAGGGGTCAGCCTATCGCCTTAACATCAGTCTTGTTGTTCTCGAAGAGCAAAAAGCTGTTAACTGGGTAGGAAGCCTATACTTGCCCGCAAGGGAAGTGTAGGTAGTTCACCTTATTAACCCTTTGACCGAAAAGACGGGACACAAGCCCCGTCCTTCCAGGACGGCTTTATGCTAAAATTTGGTCATAGTCGCCATAGGGCATTGGGAGACTTTAAACGGACATGGAGGGACGATAAGACCACTTGTGGCGGGTTCTGGCGAAGTGTCAAGTGTTTCCCCGCACCTTCAGGTCGGTGAGTATGTCAAAAATATTTACTCCTTGCTTTCAGCAGGGAAGTTGAGGAGAAGATTTCTTATCCTCAATTTTTATGTAGGAGCAATACCTTGTCTATTTGTTGGGTTTCCTTGCGTCAACCCAACCTTGTATCTTAGAGGTATGTTAGAGGATAAAAGTTACTGAACTGTTAAGTTACTTTGTTTTTTTTAATCACAATTTTAGCGGAATAAGTGATAATGATCCGGTATAGTTTGTCATGGGTTTTACAGATGTACATCTGTTACCTTACATTCTTGTGAAAGTACCATCATTAAACACATTATTCACTAAAAAAATGAAAAATCAGGGTTTTCATATTTCTCGTTTATCTTTACAAACCAGCCTGACAGCTTTGTTATTAGTTGCTGGTAGTTCTACCCTCATACTCAGTCAACTTAAAGCTGGCGCTGCTCCAACTTTAACAGCCCAAGTGCCAGCCAATGGCACTGTCATTTACGTTAACTCTGCCACTGGAAAAGATACTGCCGCTAATGGAACTATAGCAGCCCCCTATAAAACCATCACCTTTGCCCTTTCTAAAGCTACAGCCGGGACAGTTGTTCAGGTTGCCCCTGGGAACTATAGTAAAGATAGTGGTGAAACATTCCCTCTTGTCCTCAATTCTGGAGTGACGCTTCAAGGTAATGAGTCTAACAAGGGTGAGGGAATCTTAATTAGCGGTGGTGGTTATTACACTAGTCGCACTTTTGCCAGACAGGATATTACACTGTTAGCGAATAATAGCACTATTATTACAGGTTTAACTTTTACCAACCCGAATTCACGGGGAACGGCTGTATGGGTAGAATCCAGTAACCCGGTGATCAAAAATAGCACATTTATTAACAGTGTCAGAGAAGGAATTTTTGTGACAGGTACGGGAAATCCCCAAATCGAAAATAACATCTTTTTGAAAAATAAGGGCAATGGAATTTCTGTAACTAAATCTGCCCAAGGTGTGATTCGTGGCAATTTATTTCAGGATACTGGTTTTGGTGTAGCAATTGGTGGTAGTTCTACACCTTTATTAGAAAGTAACAACATTACCCAAAACACAGACGGTCTTTTTATCTCGGAAACTGCCAAACCTATCCTCCGTAAAAATTCCATTCGCGGTAATAAACGGGATGGTATTGTCGCTACTATTAGTGCAGTTCCTGACCTGGGTACAAGTGAAAATCCTGGTGGCAATCTCATCCGTGATAATGCTCGCTATGATTTGAACAATGCTACTAAAGCTAGCAAAATTGTCGCTATTGGTAACGATATTAACGAGAAGCGGATTTTTGGTGCTGTTGATTTTGTCGCGGCTAAAGTGACTACACCTCCCGATAACAATACTGGAAATACTGGAAATACTGCTTTTAAAGATGTGCAAACAGGTTACTGGGCAAAAGCTTACATTGAAGCTTTAGCTGCCAAAAATATTATCGCTGGTTTTCCAGATGGTAGTTTTAAACCCAATGAACCTGTAACTCGCGCTCAATTTGCTGCTATCATAAATAAGGCTTTTAAACCTTCAGCAACACGCCAAGGAATTGCTTTTAAAGATGTTAAAAGCAATTATTGGGCTTATAGCGCCATTCAAACTGCTTCTAGTAGTCCGTTTCTATCTGGTTATCCCGATTTAACTTTTAAGCCAGAACAACAAATTCCTAGAGTGCAAGCCTTGGTAGCTTTAGCTAATGGTTTGGGTTTAACTGCGAATGGTCAGACTGTGATTAACTTCTATACTGATGCTAGTCAAATTCCCAGTTATGCAGTTGGTCCAGTAGCAGCAGCAACTTCACGGCAATTAGTTATTAATTATCCCACTGTTAAAGAGCTTGCACCTAAGCGTCAAGCAACTAGAGCGGAAATTGCGGCTTTTGTATATCAAGCCTTGGTTAATGCTGGTCGTGTTCAAGCAATTAATTCTCCATATCTGGTAACTGACAAGTAGGCAGGGGGCAGGGGAATATTTATCTTCCCAGTTGCCTCTTGTCTGTCATTTATTCCTACTGTTTTCCCATTTCCAAAGAAACACCATTAACCCAATTACTCCTAGTTGGATAGCGAAATTAGACGCTGCTTGTTCTATATCGCGTCCTGCTAGGAGTTGAAAAAAGAAAACGAATGCACCAATAAAGCCGGAAGCACCGACACCAATATAAATAAATTGCCTTAACCCCCGATAGGGTGCGGCTGCTTCGGCTTTGAGACGTTCATATTGTTGGGGGTTGAGATTTTTTGGAGAATTTTGTTCCATCATCAATAAATTATGTTATAATGTGTGACTGTGTACGCCGATGTGGCTCAGGGGTAGAGCAACTGATTCGTAATCAGTAGGTCGTGAGTTCAAATCTCATCATCGGCTTTAAGTAATATAACAAGACAAGCAACGGGCTGAAAGGTTGTGTCGTGCTAACTCTGACTTTTTGAACAATATGGGGAAGAAGCCAGGACTATTTTAGAAATACTTTTGGATAAGTATGCAGAAAAGTGGGTTGAGGAGTTTAACATTCCCACGACTTGTCCAATCGGGAGTTTAATAATTATGGTAATGTGGTGGAAATTGCTGAACGGTTTGGGGGTGTTCAGGAATTGAGGGAGTCCGTAAATCAGTTACAAAGTTTACTTTATACTGCCTAAAATTGCAAAACTTCTTATTAAAGATAGATAATGAGGTATTGATGAACACGACAAATAATAGAAATTTACGCATAGGCTTGGAAGAAAATTTTTATCATTCTTTCAAAAGGGGCTATGAATTATACATCGAATCCAAAAATAATCAAGATGCTTGGTTACTCAAGGAATCAATAATTTGGATTCAGCATGGAATTGAAATTGGGCTGAAATTATTGCTAATTCAAACCAACGAATACTTGATTTTTGCAAATGTAAATGATGCAATTAATAAGTTTGAAAAACTTGCAAGTGTGAAACCTAATGCCACTATAATTGATGTCTTTGAAGAAGATGATTCACCACATTCCATTGGATGCGAAGACTCTTTAAAACGAGCGCGTATTATGCTAGGTTTAGAGGAATTTAAAAAAGGAGATAACAATCAAAAAACTTTAGGTGATAAAATTCTTGAGCTTAATAAATACCGAAATCGAATAACTCATTTTTCTGCACAGTTAAATACTGAAGAAATTATTCCGTTATTGGAAGAAATTATTACAGATTTTTTATACCTTCTAGAAAAAAATATCAAAGATAAAGAGTTTACTGAGAGATATATTTCAGAAATTTGCCGTATAGATTTACCTATGCGTAGCCCATTCGTAGTAACAACTAAAAATGTAAAAAATAGAATTTTAAATTTGATAAAACTATTTAATAACCAAAAAATTTCTGGTGAATTATTTTATAGAAATAATCAAGAAATATATCTGCCTAAATTTGAAAATGAAAGTTTGTTTATACAAGAATCGACTTGTGAAGGTCTAATAGAAATAGAAACATTAAGTAAAGAGAGATGGTTGATTATTATCCAGACAGGTATAATTAGCGATCAAGTTATACAATTTATTTGGGCAAAAGCAACACAGCATCACATAATTTACCGACGTGATTTTCAAGTTCAAACGTGGTTGGTGAATTTTGTTGGAGATGTTTTAATAAAAAAAATTGGTGATGAATTGAGTTCAATCGGTGTTTTCATATCCAATGAAGAGAATATAAAAAATTTAGAAAAACAAATAAAATTAAAATGATTTTCTCTGTTCTCTGTCTTCATTAAAATTAGGTTTAGATTTTTCTCTACCTAAAGTAGTTACGAAAGTTAAACAGCAGATTCAAAAAATTAAGGATGAGGCAAAACAGTTTCAAACTGAAGAACAAATTCACCGCGAAATTGCTAAGGATGAAAAAGCGAAAGGTGATGCTATTTACTGGGCAATTTATAATCTTGACCGCAAAAATCCCAATAATCAGACGGATTTTGAACATTTACCCCCAGAGCAACTGGTAACTGATATATTAGAGAAAGATCGGCGAGTTGCTGACATTATGTCTGAGATTAAAGCAATTTTGGAGCGGTGACAATGTTAGGTTTACTAGAAAAATTGAGTTGCTGGGAAGAATTAACAAGTCAATCAGCATTAGATAATGTTGATTCAGATCAAATTTTACTGATGAATGGGATTAACTGGAATATATATGAGATATTGTTACAGCGATTTGAAAATACTTCTCATTATCGGTTTAAATATTTAGAAGGTACTTTAGAAATAATGTCTCCTAGTCGTCGTCATGAGTTTGATAAAAAGCTAATTGCTTTATTATTAGAAACTTATTTTATTGAAAAGGATATTGATTTTTATCCTTTAGGTTCAACTACTTTTAGAAAGGAAGCGTCTGCTAGAGGTATTGAACCAGATGAATGTTATTGTTTTGATTCTGAAAAATCCGTTCCTGATTTGGCTATTGAAGTGGTTGTAACGAGTGGGGGAATTGATGATTTATTAATTTATCAAGGTTTGGGTGTACCGGAAGTTTGGTTTTGGCAGAATCATCAATTTTCATTATATTTTCTGCGGGGTGATAAGTATGAGAAAATATCAAAAAGTGAATTTTTACCCGATTTAGATTTAACTCTGTTGGCAAGTTTGCTTTTGTCTGGTGAAAAACCAAAAGATTTAATCTCAAAGTTCCGTGAAAACATCCGTCGGGGTAATTCATGAATTGCCCCTACAAATATACAAATAATATGATTTATGTGCTTTTGAGTCTAAAGTCTAGTACAATGATTTGCCGAATTTACAAGTAATACTAATCGGAAGAAATAAGAGTTTTAGAGATTTATTGCCTAATTACTATATTTCCAACTCCCTCAAATATCAAATTATTATCTACAATTAATCGGTTTGCTATATCTGGAAACTGTTGCTGAAGATAGTTTTTTAATAAATGACTATCACCACCAGTTATCACAATCTGACTATGAGGAAATAACCGCCACCAAGCCTCAAGAAAATCCTTTATCCCACTTAATAAAATGTAAATTACTCCACTTTGAATTGCATCTGATGTATTCATGGCAAAACGTGGTGGTAAAGATGTCATTATCCTAGTTTCTAATAATGGTAATTGTCCGGTTTTTTGTCCTAAACTGGCAAATTGTAACCCTAAACCCGGCAAAATTGCCCCACCAACCAAACATTGATGATTGTCTGCACCTGTAAAAGTCAATGCTGTACCCGCATCAATTACTAGTGCGGGAAATCCCCAAGTTATTCCCGCACCCCATACAGCTAAAGCCCGATCAATTCCTAGCGCGGGATACATTCCCCCTAATGGTACATCTTCCAAGGTAATCAGACGCAAATGGGGGTAAATTTGCCAAAGTGCGGTTTGACTGGGAACGACAGAAGCGAGAATCAGAGGGATAGGATCATCTGGGATAATGGGAAGATTGGTAGGTAGAGAAATCGCTGTCAACCAATTATCTAAGGTTGGAGATTCAGCTAATTGTTGAATAACAGATGCAGATAGATGAAATGTGTCCCCAGTTGAGTATAAGATATTATCTCTGAACAATGCCCAATGGAGGCGGGAATTACCGACCATTAATACTAAAGAAAGATGCTGTTGCTCTTTTAAGGGCAGATGATTTCTCACACTTTTAATTTTCTCAACTTAGTTATAGGTTTTTTCCTGAAAATATGGCTGGGAAATTTGTGGTAATCTATAGTGTAACTGCCGTACAGGAGTCAGGAGCAGAAATCAAAAAATTCTTTCCCTCGCGTTGCTCCCTACCTCTTCCCTTATTCTCTCAGAAAGCATTAAAATACATGAAGTAAATAGCTTTCACTTTGGTTTGCTTTAAGCAAAAATGGTATATGACTGACGTTCCCGCTGCTCGCATTCGTAATTTCTGTATTATTGCTCACATTGATCACGGGAAATCTACTCTCGCGGATCGTTTACTACAGGCGACTGGGACTGTAGAAGATCGACAGATGAAAGAGCAGTTTCTTGATAACATGGATTTGGAACGGGAGCGCGGCATTACAATTAAGCTGCAAGCTGCCCGGATGAATTATACTGCCAAGGATGGTCAGCAGTATGTTCTTAATTTAATTGATACTCCTGGACACGTAGACTTTTCCTATGAGGTGTCGCGTTCTCTAGTGGCTTGTGAAGGGGCATTATTAGTTGTGGATGCGTCCCAAGGTGTAGAGGCGCAAACTCTCGCAAATGTCTATTTAGCCCTAGAGAATAATCTAGAAATTATCCCAGTTTTAAATAAAATTGATTTACCAGGGGCAGAACCAGAACGAGTAATTGGCGAAATTGAAGAAATTATTGGTTTAGATTGCAGTGGCGCAATTTTGGCTTCAGCGAAGGAGGGAATTGGCATTGCGGAGATCTTAGAAACAATTGTCGAACGAGTTCCCCCACCTGCTGATACTGTAAATGAGAAGCTGCGGGCGTTAATTTTTGATAGTTACTATGATAGTTACCGGGGTGTAATTGTTTACTTCCGGGTCATGGATGGAACTGTGAAAAGAGGCGATCGCATCTACTTAATGGCATCTGGTAAAGAATTTATCATTGATGAATTAGGCATTCTCGTGCCAACACAAAAGCAAGTGGAAGAACTTCATGCTGGGGAAGTAGGATATTTAGGAGCATCAATTAGAGCCGTAGCTGATGCCAGAGTAGGAGATACCATTACCCTATGCAAAAACAAAGCCACTGAAGCCTTGCCTGGTTACGCAGAAGCAAATCCCATGGTATTTTGTGGGATGTTCCCCATAGACGCAGATCAGTTTGAAGACCTGCGAGAAGCTTTAGAAAAACTGGAACTCAATGATGCTGCATTAAAATATGAGCCAGAAACCTCTAGTGCTATGGGTTTTGGTTTCCGTTGCGGGTTTTTGGGATTACTGCACATGGAAATCGTCCAAGAACGTTTAGAACGCGAGTATAACCTAGATTTAATCATTACCGCACCATCGGTAGTTTACAAAGTTGTCACTAACAAAGGTGAAGAACTGTACATTGATAATCCTAGTCGCTTACCTGAACCGAATGAACGGGACAGAATCGAAGAACCCTATGTCAAAGTCGAAATGATTACTCCAGAAACCTACGTTGGTTCTTTAATGGAGTTGTCGCAAAATCGTCGGGGAGTCTTCAAAGATATGAAATATCTCACCCAAGGACGGACTACACTAACGTATGAGTTACCTTTGGCTGAAGTTGTCACCGACTTTTTTGATCAAATGAAATCTCGTTCTCGCGGTTACGCCAGTATGGAATATCATCTGATTGGCTACCGAGAAAATCCCTTGGTGAAATTGGATATTCTGATTAATGGTGATCCAGTGGATTCCTTAGCCATGATTGTCCACAGAGATAAAGCCTACAATGTCGGTAGAGCCATGGCGGAAAAACTCAAAGAACTAATTCCCCGTCATCAATTTAAAGTCCCCATTCAAGCTTCTATTGGCTCAAAAGTTATTGCCAGTGAAAGTATATCAGCGATGCGGAAAGATGTCTTGGCTAAATGCTATGGTGGCGACATCAGCCGGAAGAAGAAACTGTTGAAAAAGCAAGCCAAAGGTAAAAAACGGATGAAGTCTATAGGTACGGTGGATGTACCCCAGGAGGCTTTTATGGCTGTGTTGCGGTTAGATAAGAGCTAATTCCCAGATTTTTGGTTTATTGCTAAAAACTCGTCTGTATGCAATCGTGAGGGAAATTACAGGCGAGTTTATTGTGAAAATCAGGCAAAAAATGGGTAATACAGCAGATTTCGCTCTAATGAGGTACAAACTTGAATTATGAAACCCTTGTAGTGCGGGCATCTTGCCCGCTACTGTAGGTAAGCAGAGGATCTTCTCGTCACTAATTAACTAATAGCAAGATAGTTCTTCCTTATCAATTTCATGATAACATTTTTAAAATTGTTTGTCAACACAATAAAATCACTTTTTTCCCGTTGGCGTTTTTGCGTTTTTTAGCGAAACATTATGGGGTGATGATGTAAGGAAGGAGGAAGGAGGAAGCCAGGGAGAGAAGCCAGGGATATAGCTAAAGTCGGTTAAAACCGACTGGGGGGTTCAAAAATTATTGGAGATGTCTATTGAATTTACGTTTTGTCCAAACACCAATACCAAAAAGAACTGTACTACTTAATACTGGTAAAGCATCAGTTTCCCAAGGAACGGACTGAATTGTGGCATTACTTAGGGTGAGAGTTGATGGACCTGTTGAATCCCAAGTATCAACAACTCCAATACCGATGTTATAATTTCCCGCAGAAGTGAAGGTATAGCTATAAAGACTATTATCCGTTAAGGTTTGAACATTATTGTTAATCGTTACAAAAGCTTGATCTGTATCTGCACTTGTGAAATTCCAGTTGAAGCTAAACACATCTCCAGCATTGATGTTAGTAAAGGTACTTTTAATGGCTGAACCATATTGATTGTCTGGAATAGCAGTTGCAAAATTGGTCGCATTGATACCCAAAAATTGCTCTAAACTACCAGCACCACCACCAGTATCAACGGTATTTGTTGTACCTGATTGAATAACTGTGTTGTTACTACTAACATCTCCAATGGAGCTAAAGGTGTTTAAATTAACTAAGTTAATAGAGTAAGCAGGAGTACTACTTGCACACCTATAGCATAGCCAGATGTATCATAATTGCCCACTAATGTGGGTGCAAATACTCCCTGATAGGTGTTGAGGGTGTCTGCATGAAAAACAATCTCCGACAAATAATGTAGAGACGTTCCATGGAACGTCTTTAAATCTGTAACGGGAATATTAACCTCTAACTCCCAATTTCCCCCTAATGCTGCATTTCCCGTTTTTGTTGCTGACGCACTAATGGTTGCGTTAGTAATCTCATGTAACTTTCTAATAAATTCTTCCCCAGCATCCCCCGCAGCGACGTTACAACCATAGAGTAAAATGTTCTCGCTTTGCCAATGCTGCAACAATTCAGCATATTTACTGATATTTTCTAAATTCAGTTGACTATTTCCTAAATACAAACATCCTGGAGAACCGTGGGAAAGGATGTGAATAGTGGTTATTTGAGTATGCTGTCGTAAAAATTCCGTAATTTCCTCAATTCCGTTTTGATTTGGGGAAAGAATAACCGTTTTTACTCCTGCTATAACTCCTGTCTGTAGGGTTTGGTAGTCGGAAACAGAAGAATCAATAAAGACAACAGTTGTCGCAGTTTGACTGAGAAAAGAATTGTTTAACATATTTTTTATTTCCGCACCTGATAACGAAGTGTAGTTTCCTATTGCATTAAGTAAGGGTTTAGCAATGCTCATTGGTGTCAACTTAACGTAAATTGATGTCCCTTCAAGCCAGCCAGGGAATAAATTCCCTGTCTAAAAGCTAAAGTCGGTTAAAACCGACTATTTCAGCATAAATAGGATAATTTTTGATTTTGAGTTAACCAGAGTGCGTTTTAACGCACTTGAGCTTTTAGACCGGAACTTAAGTTCCGGGCGGGAATGTTGCAGCCAAACAAACAAGCTACTTGTACTGAGCTTACCAAAGTATCCCTCGCCTAATTTGACACCAATAAAGCTCTTGCTTTACCCCTATCAAATCTTTACCAATTCTAATCTAGATATGCTTAAACAGCAATGATATACTCATAGATTTTACTTGTATATTGATCTTACACAAATATTACTAACAGGATTTTAAGAGAGCGATTCCTAGGTCGCGCTTTGCTATCGCTACATTCCGTCACTAACTACTATACTGTACTCTCTCGCAAATAAGCCGCGAGCAGTATTCCTAAGAGTTTTCGAGAATTTTTAATTTCTAATGCCCTTTTCCCTGCTATAAATATAGTTTTTATATATTTTAATTTTTTGTCAATCATCGGGGAGTCAAGTCAATGAAGATATTAGTGCTGAGTTGGGAATTTCCACCGAGGATAGTTGGGGGAATTGCTCGTCACGTTGCTGAGTTGTACCCGGAACTAATAAAGTTAGGCCATGACATCCACCTAATTACGCCAGAATTTGGTCCAGCATCCTTGTATGAAGTCGTGGAAGGCATTCATATCCACCGTGTCCCAGTAGCTCCTAGTAACGATTTTTTCCACTGGGTGGTGAACTTAAATGAGAGTATGGGAGAACATGGCGGCAGGTTATTAAGGGAAAAAGGTCCATTTGATCTGATTCATGCCCATGATTGGTTAGTTGGGGATGCAGCGATCGCTCTCAAGCATACCTTTAAAATTCCCCTAATTGCCACAATTCACGCCACAGAACATGGACGCTATAACGGTATTCACAATGATACCCAAAACTATATTCATGATAAAGAATATACACTAGCTGATAATGCTTGGCGGGTCATCGTTTGTAGTGAATATATGCGTCGGGAAATGATCGGAACACTATATATTCCTAGTGATAAAATTGACGTAATTTATAACGGTATTCGCGCAGAAAAGAAAATACATCACAAAGATTTTCATGCTCAAGATTTTCGGCGACGATTTGCCGCAGATGATGAAAAAATTGTCTATTATCTTGGTCGCATGACCTATGAAAAAGGCGTACCTATATTACTTAATGCCGCTCCCAAGGTGCTGTGGGAAATGGGAAATAATGTTAAATTTGTCATAATTGGTGGTGGTAATACTGACCATCTTAAACGTCAAGCTTGGGATTTGGGAATTTGGCACAAGTGTTACTTTACTGGATTCCTGGCTGATGAATACTTAGATAAATTTCAAACCATCGCTGACTGTGCAGTTTTTCCCAGTCTTTATGAACCCTTTGGGATAGTTGCTTTAGAAAGTTTTGCCTCCCGCGTACCAGTCATAGTTTCCGATACTGGTGGTTTTCCTGAAGTAGTTCAACATACAAAAACGGGAATTACCACCTGGGTAAACAACTCGGACTCTGTGGCTTGGGGAATATTAGAAGTGCTGAAAAACCCAGATTATTGTCAATGGTTGGTAAATAATGCTTATGCAGATTTAGAGAAAAGATTTAGCTGGCCAAAATTAGGTAAACAAACAGAAATGGTTTATGAAAGAGTAGTAGAAGAACGAGCAGAAATTGTCTGGTAAAGAGAATTAAAGATTACTCTGATTATTGTCCGTAAAAAAACAGTACAAACCCTGTACGCTAGGAATTTAGCCTTGAGAAATGCGAAAGTTAGAAATGATTGCTGTTTGCTTGACAAGATTATAATATGACAAAGGCATTCCTAAGTACATTCAGGCGTTTGCAGAATGCAAAAAACAGCTTGTTGAAGATGGTAAACCGCATTCTAGATCGTTTAACAGCCAAGTTAAAACGGTTCTTTGAGGATATCATTGCCGATAGCCAGATTCCCACCTCTGAACCAGCTTATAAACTCCCTAAATTAGCTGGACCTGTTCATAATTTAGGTGGTGGCGGTCCTGATGTTGATGACGCTATTCAGTGGATGATTAATCAAGTCAGGGGTGGTAGTAACAGCAATACTAAAGTTAATGTTTTAGTAATTCGTGCTGCTGGTAACGATGATTATAATCAGCTAATTTATAGTATGAGAGGTGTCAAATATGTAGAAACTCTCATCATTCGTAATCGTCAAGAAGCAAACCGAACCGATATTTTTGATAAAGTCAGAAATGCTGGCGTAATTTTCTTTGCTGGTGGTGATCAATGTGAATATATTCGCCACTGGAAAAACACTAAGCTGGAAGTTGCTATTAAGTCGGTTTATGATCAAGGTGGTGCTATTGGTGGTACAAGTGCCGGAGCGATGATTCAAAGTGAATATGTTTATGATTCTTGTGCTTGTGAAGATAGTATTGAAACTCATGCAGCCCTTGATGATCCCTACGGGAATATTACCTTTACCTATAACTTTTTCCAGTGGAAATATCTGCGGGGAACTATCATTGATACCCACTTTGATGAACGCAAAAGAATGGGAAGAATTATGGTTTTTATTGCTAGGCAAATTCAAGATGGTGTATCTGCAAAAGCGTTAGGGATAGCAATTAGCGAACAAACATCTTTACTAGTTGATAAATATGGTATTGCTAAAGTTACGGGTAAAGGTTCAGCGTATTTTGTATTAGGAGATCATCCCCCAGAAATTTGTGAAAAGGGAACTCCTCTCACATATTACGACTATAAAATTTGGCGAGTTCCTAGAGGTGACAGTTTCGACTTAAATAAATTACCGTCACGGGGTTATTATCTCAGAAGTGTGAAGCGCGGAAGGTTTGACTCCGATCCTTATTAATAGCATTTGTCTACACAAATTAGCCTCACTAGCCCACTCAGGTGGGCTTTATTGCTAAGGGTGCTATCTTTGTTTCGCGCAAAGACGCTAAGGATCAAAGACGCAAAGAAGGAAAATAAGGGCTTATAGAGAAGGGTGAACTAATCATAATTCGCTGACTATGCGAGGAAATTGTTCATCTGCATAAAGACGTACCACAATTTAAGCCGCCTCATTTTTTTGAATTGCTGTTTCAATTTCTTCTAGATGTGCATTTGCATAAGCCCAAGCATTCACTAAATCAGCAGCAGTTAAATGAGGATAATCATCTAAAATTTGTGCTTCACTAATTCCTAAACATATTGAGACTCAGAAAAGATCAGTAAATCTAACGTTGTTTAACAACCTTATTTTAATATCAATACTATTGCCAAAATAAGAGCCTTGATAATTTTTGGCAAAAACGGCAAAAATAATCATATATAAGCGTTTCGATGAAAAGGTAGTTTAGAATCTAAAACCCTTATCCTACCGTCAATACATTTAAAAAATCCTTGTCGGAAACCTTTAAGGAATTTTTAGGGGTGATTGTTTTTGCCAAGCAAGAGCGAGGAACGGGAGTTCATGGTTAAAGCATTATCATCTCACCCTCGTAATTTGACTAAGGTATTGAATATAGATTGATTTTAAAGACTTCTTAAAGACTTTTTAAAGACTTCTTAAAGACTTTTTAAAGACTATTTTAAGACTATTTTAAGCACTCCTCAAGAGATAGACCCAAAAAATGAGGGTCTGTTGGTAATGTTCACCTATGTTCCCTTTGGAATTTAATTAAGGTATCCCTATGAAACGTATTTCTTTAATCTCTGCTCTTTTAGTAAGCGGTTCTTTCTTATTCGCACCTGTGGCCAAGGCTGAACAAACCTTGAATCTAGACTTCACTGGTGTTGCTCAGGCTAACTGCTTGTTCACCAACATCGAATCAGGTCTAATTGTTGCTAAGGGTGTAGATATTGGAACCATTGGTTCTAATAGCAACGCGGCACTAGCTGCTGTTGCTGGTGTTACTCCCCAAAAAGCGGGTTTTACTGCTGAGTGTAACTCCCAGACGGCCTTCTTTGTAGATACACCTGTTGCTGCTGCTTCTAACCCTGCTTTTCAAGCAGTTAGTACAAAATCAGTTCTAGCTGATGCTGGTGCTGGTGGTGCCACAATTGAAGCTTACACAGCATCGCCTGCTGGTGGTTCTGTAACAAGTGACCAATTCCTTCCCGTTGCCGCCGCTGCATCTACAGACATGACGGTTGATATGAATGTTCAATCTGCTTCTGGTGTTCCTGTAGGTATCTACAAATATACAATTCTAGTAAGCGCTGTTCCTCAATAGTGATATTGGAGTTGATTTCCAGCATCAGAAATAGGTAACAGATATCTACTGAAAATTAACTGTGCGTTATCCGAAAGCCAGATAGAGATGCTCCATAGAACGTCTCTATCTGGTTAAAAATGCTTATTTAAGAGATTTTAGAAATCCCTGATCCGATATCTTAAAAAGATGTCGCCGTGCTTAAATATATTTGTCAATTATACTTGGCACGGTCTTCGTACTGCTGAAATGATAAAAGACCATCTGAGAGGATGTTTGAAAAGTGGTATTCCGTAATTTTCATCACATTGCTACCCCCCTTTCCCCTTGTAAAGGGGGGAAACAATAAAAATCCAGTTCCCTCCCCTTTACAAGGGGAGGGTTAGGGTGGGGTAAAAAATATTTGATACATCAACCATAACTTTTCAAACACCCTCTGATTTAAATAATAAGACTATGTTTACTATTCAACCTTCCTACTTGCAAAGTCTCCTAAATGTTGGTATCCGTGTCCTGGCTTGGGGAAGTTTTATCGGAGTTCCTCTAGTGCTATCTGGACAAGCTGCTCAAGCACAATCCTTAAATTTGATTCCTGGTATTGTGGAACTGGAGACCGAACGTGGTCAGGGAAAAGGTGTATTTACCATCAGAAATGTTAGCACCACTTCCCCTGTGCGCGCTCGACTCTATGCCGAACCCTTTTCCTATACGGATTTAGGATTACGTCCAGAACCTAACAGCAAAGCCGACCTGACACCCTATCTGGTGTTTTCTCCTCGTGAGTTAACACTTAATCCAGGACAATCCAGACAGGTGCGACTTGTGACTCGTATTCCCGAAAAGATAACTGATAAAGAGTATCGGGCAGTTGTGTATGTTGAATCCTTGACTGAGTCCCCTACTAATCCCAATGTACCTAAGAATGTCGCGGTTTCCCAAATGGGACTTGTTACTAGAATTGGGGCAACGGTTTATGCTCGTCAAGGTAAGGTTGCTCCTAGTCTAAAGGTTATGGGGGCTAACTATGATCCTAAACAAAGACAAATATTGCTGAATGTAGAAAATACTGGTAACGGCTCGACTCGTCCCCATATTGAATGGACACTGAAACAGGGAGATAAGGAAGTTGTGAGCCGAGTCAATGGACCTGCTTCAATAGTATCGGAAAGTAGTCGTAAATTCCCGATTAATTATCCAGCCAAGAATGAAAAACCTTTGTCGGCTGGTACTTATAATCTGTCTGGAAAACTTGTTTGGGTAAATAAAGGTTGGGCGCTAAATTCCGAGACCAATCAAAATGTTGTTCCTTTTAATTTTTCCTTGACGGTACCTGGTAAATAATCCCTGGGGTGTAAATTCAAAATGGGCGGTTAGAAACTGCGTCTACACAGGCAAAATCCTTGATTCTTCCGAAGTTTAGATTTTCCATGACCTCGTGAAAGTCCATCTCTCAATAATGTTGAATGTAAAAAGCGGTTTTCATCCAGTTTTAGATGGACATTGGGTTAAAAGTTTTTAGATTTTACTCGGCTTGTACATCTGTTTTCGCCTTAGTATTAATTTCTGCTCCTGCCGTATTTGGAAAAACTCCAGGTCAGTCTCCTACAACGGAAGAGGTTAAAAAGTTCAGTGAAACGGTAGAGTTTTTGCGGGTTACAGATATAGAAAAATCAACCCAATCTCAACCTACTATAAACTTTATCCAGGCGGTGGATTTAGAACAAGCAAAACCAGTCTCAAGAAAATTTGATGATCAATTCCCCATTAATGAGCAAAAAATTGAGTTTTTACCGGTAACAGATATAGAAAAGCCGATTCCACCAAAAACCTCTAATAAACCACTAAATATTACTCAGTCTCCCCCGTCTGCCAACTCATTAATTCCTCCCATTGACCCTAAAAGTGTTACTGCTCAATGGGGCATTTTGCCAATTGGGATTTTAGTAGATGGCCGTGGGGTTGTCAAAAGTGCCTTGGTACGGGGGACTGAAGATGGTTCTCAGGCAATTCAATTTGATGATTGGCTTGTTCCTTATGAGGTAATAATTAAGGCATTGAATATTCGGGTGACTAATTTGCCTAATGGTCAGGTACAATTGCGATCGCCGACAGTCGTATTCGACCTTGATCTTAGTCGTCTCAGACTCGACCCCGAAATAGGCGCTGTTCTATCTATCCGTGATGTTAAAGACTGGTTTGGCATTACTCCAGAATTTGACATCGATAATTATGCTATCCAAATCAAATATCCTCGCACCAACCAATCAGTCCTCAGCAAGGCCACCGTTGAGCCACCCATTGACCTCACTAATATTCCCTATATTTTTGCCCCTTCATTCACTGTCACCACCATAAATAATCAACAATCTGCCCAAAGTTTCCGTTCCCGTGCCACTCAAAATCGAACAGTTACTAGTAGCGGTAGCTTATTAGGAGGAGCATGGCTTCTCAGTCTCAATGAAACTCAAACCGAAAATGACAACAGTTGGAGATTGGGTTCAGCCAGCTATACTCTTCAAAAAGACTCTACAGACCTATTTGTAGGCTCACAATCCCCCTTTTGGCGTAGCACCAGTCCCAATCCCTTTTGGGGTGTAACCACAGTCCAACGCTGGGGATTGACCATGTCCCCAGAGAATGGTGGAGCAGCACAAGCTCGTGTCCAACCATCGCGTTTTGGTCAAACAGTCCGAGGGAAAGCTGCTCCAGGAACTTTAGTCCAGTTACTTTCTCGCTATGATAAGCAGGTTTTTGCAGAGGTTTTAGTTGATGAATCAGGAGAGTACAGCTTTAACGATATCATTTTCTCTGAGGTGCGATTACTGTTATACGCCCAAGGGAAATTGACATCTAAACCAGAAGAAAGAATCCTTCAACTCCCAATTGTTATTGGACAATTACCTCATAAAGCTTCCGCCCTAATTGTATCAGTCGGGACAGGACGTAATAATTCTGGTAATAACAACGAGTTTTTAGGTAGCTTTACTGATTTGCGTGCAGCCGCAAGTTACCGTTATGGAATATCTCAAGAATTGACCTTAGGAGTGGGTGGTAGTTATGAAGATGGTTTTCGGGGCTTAACAGAGTTATTTTTTCAACCCGAAAATACTCCTTTACAAATTACAGCTTCAGCTTTAACGCCAACACCTCAAAGAGACTGGGAAATTAACGCAAATATTCGCTACAATCCTAACTCCAAACTCCAGGTAAATCTAGCTACAGATTTGCAAGGTAGCCGCCTGAGAATTAATCAAAATATTTTACCCAATTTATCGGTATTTAGTAATTTTAATTATGACTACAGTGCTAATTCGCCTTTTAGGTACAATATCGGTACAAAAGCTAGTTTATCAGGACGAAAATTTTCTGCTTCTCTAACTCTGGAACGGGATAATGTGAGTAACCTACAATGGAATTTCACTGCCAGAAAAGATAATTTTGAACTCAAACACTTTCGTAATGACTTCAGTACCCAAACTAGCCTTATTTATGATATTTTAGATAACTCTACGTTAAAGGAATACAATTCTTATAGTTCTCTAGTTTTAAATTATCAAACCCTTGCCCCAATTAGTTCCACCAGTTCCACAGGTAATTCTTTATTATCTCTAAGTTGGCGGTTTAAGCCTAATAAGTCTAAGTTCGAGATAGATTTAGGCTATAGCATTGGCTCAGAAGGATCGGGATTTATTACTAATTTTGCCCATGAAATCTTTTCTGGTTTATTTTTACAAGCTAATTATAGTAATATTGGTTTAGGATCAAATGCAGATAGATTTAGGCTTTCCCTTGCATCTTGCTTTGACTTCAAACGTGGTTTTTGTTTAAATGATTCTTTCCAGGCTAGACCCAGAGTGGATAACGGTATTCTTTTTAAACCATTTTTTGATAAGAATAACAATGGCATTAAAGAGCCGACAGAGCCTTTAATTCTCAAGAACTCAGGTTCACTTTTAATTGTCAATAACAAGCCTGTTTTCCAATATCGATCAGAAGTTACCGATAATGGGATTATTGCATCCCTAAAACCAGGAATGTATCGCCTGGATTTAGATCTTTCTGGTTATCCTTTAGATTGGTCTCCTACTAAAAATACGGCTGTGGCGATTGAAGTTGTGGCGGGAGGTTTTACAGAAGTTGTTATTCCCTTTGCTAGATCCTACACCCTATCGGGAACTGTGACTGATGCTAAGGGAAAAGTTGTCTCTGGTGCTAGGGTTGAAGCTGTATCTTCTACTTCTAATCACAGGGTTTTTTCTATTACGGGTAGTGGTGGGATGTATTATCTAGAGGGATTAATTGACCGTAAGTATAATCTTTTGATCAATAATATTCCAGCAGAACCAAAAACAATAGATTTAAGTGAATCCTCTGAACCTTATCAACAGCTAAATTTACGACTTAGTCCGTCAGTGGAAAAAAACCTGTTGTAGTGGTGTCAATAGCCGCGCGACCTTTGTATGAATATATTTATCACGGTGGACGAGATACTGAGAGTTTTTACACTTTTACTTCTCAACGCAGTGAGCGGCTAACTGAAGCGGGCATTCATCGCTGGTGGAAAAACATTAAAGCACAAGCAAATGTTGAAGAGTGGGAACTTATCCATGATGTAACTTTTCATGATCTGCGACATGATTTCGCTCACCGAGCGCGTGAAGCCGGAGCGTTTATGTTTGCGAGCCGCAATAGTTAGGTACACTGAGCCAACTTTGAAAAATTCAAGCAGTTACCAATTGAGTTAAATGCTTGAGAATACGCAGCACGTCGTACAATTCATTTCCAGGATTACGCATTAAAAAACCTTTTGATAAAGCATAACGGGGTGGTTTTCCTTTTACTAATTTCACAAAAATAAACTCGCTACCTGTGGCAATCATCCCAAAACTGGGTTTATCAGGATAGGGATTACCTAACATATAAGAGAGAATTTGTGCGAGTCCTTCTTCAATAGAAAAAGAAGCTTTTTTTGATTCAATAATCATCACCCAGAATTGGTCTTTTAAAACTAAAATATCCATTCTGCCTTTGATGATTACGTCTTCATCTGGTACGGCAATATCTATAGATTCTTCTGATTTTACATAAAAGGGAGATAGGTAAAAATCACCGATAAAAAGTATCGGATCTACAACTGCCATGCGGACAACATCTTCTAGTAATGGCGGATAATTGAGAAGATTCAAGTAACCAGCTTTTATTTTGTTTAAAAGTTGTTTATCTAAATCTGTAAGTTCTGGTAATTCTTCTTGCCATTCCCAAAATAATTGTCCATCTAAAACTAACTCAATGCCAAAATTATCAATTAAGTAGCGTAAATCAATATCTCTCGCTTGGAGTGTTTGTGTCATAATTTGGGAATTGGTGATTGGTGATTGGGAATTGGTGATTGGTAAAATTTAACTCCTATTATATTATATAAATATTTACCGGAACTTCTTATGGCGAGGAACAATGACTATTACCTGTCATGGCGAGGAACAATCATTAGTGACAAGTTAAGGAAAAGGGGAAATTGTCAAGGGGGTATTTGCAGAGGTCAATAATCATGGGAAACTCAATATAGACAAGCAATTGAGCGAATTAAAACTATCTCTGATTTAGTAACTTGGTTAAATCGGCATGAAAATTAATTAAGTGGGTTATCTTTTATCTCTTTCTCTTTGCGTCTTTACGTGAGAAAAACCCAAAATCAAGATCCCCGACTTCTACAAATTCAATTTGATAAATAACAAAATTTATCAAAGAAGTCGGGGATCTAAAAACTTCTAAAAATCCTCATCATCAACAAAAAACTCTGCATCCTCATCTACCCTAGATTGCGACTCTCCCAACCCCCAGAGAGGCTGCAAAACTGCTGTACCTAACAAACCGACAGCCACACTAAAAGCTAACATCAACCCCAAGGGAATTTGGATTGATTGAAAACCCAAAAACCGTAAAGATACAGAAGTAGCATTTTGGACAGAAATGAGAGCGATCGCTACTACCCAAATAGCTATAATTAGTAATATTAAAAAATTCGCCAATATTTTCAAAATCATAACTTAAAAATATAAACGTTGCCAAAAATGTAGAGACGTTCCATGGAACGTCTCTACACTGTCTATGCTAACTTAGCAATTTCAGCTTCCATGAATTTAGCAATCTGACTAAGTTTTTCTGGTGAGTTAGTTTCCATATACACTCTCACCAAAGGTTCTGTTCCAGAAGGACGCAGCAACACCCAGCTACCCTCTTCTAAATACAGTTTAATACCATCTTTCCTTCCCACCTCTTTCACCGCAATTCCTGCCACTTCTGAAGGCGGATTTTGGGTATAGGAATCAATCACGGCAACCTTGTGATCTTCCGTCAGGTGTAAATCCAAGCGATTGTTATACAAAGGCCCATCAGCTTCAGCGATCGCTTCCTGTACCAACTGACTTAAAGGCTTACCTTCATAAGCGATCGCCTCAGCCACTAGCATATCTGCTAAAACCCCGTCTTTTTCAGGAATATGGCCAATGATACTTAAACCACCGGATTCTTCTCCACCAATCAAAACAGCGGTTTCCCGCATTTTCTCACCAATGTATTTAAAACCTACCGCAGTTTCATAAATTTGCAAGCCATACTTAGCAGCAAAATTATCTAATAAATGCGTAGTTGCCACAGTCCTAACAATTGCACCGCTCTTACCCTTGTTTTTAATCAAATGCCGTGCTAGAACTAACAACACTGTATTGGGAGTGAGAACATTACCTTGTTCATCAACAATACCAAAGCGATCGCTATCACCATCGGTAGCCAAACCCAAATCCGCATGATCAGCTTTCACCGCTGCCACCAACTCAACTAACTGTTCCCCTTTGGGTTCAGGCATACCACCACCAAAAAGCACATCTCGCCAATCGTGGAAACTTTCTAATTGACAACCACAGTGTTGCAAGACTTCATCTAAATATCCCCGTGAGGTAGAATAAAGGGCATCATACTTGACCTTTAAATTTGCACTTTTGATTTTTTCCACATCCAACAAGGTGTAGATAAAATTCAGATAATCGGGCTTTGGATCAAAAGTAGAAATTGTCCCAGATGGGTTACTGCCAGGTAACTCATCCGATGCTGTTTCTATGTTGGCGACAATAGTATCAGTAATTTCTGGAGTTGCAGGACCTGCATAATCGGGAATATATTTAATCCCACAATAGGGTGCAGGATTATGACTAGCAGTAAACATCAAAGCCCCTGCGGAGTTGAGCAGACGCGCATTGTAGGCAATTACTGGAGTGGGACAATCCCGATCAGTAATTTTCACATTCCAGCCCAAATCCGCCAAAACTGCGGCAGATGCCTGGGCGAACTCGTCAGCTAAAAACCGTGTATCGTAGGCAATTAAAACAGGTTTGTCTTTACTATAGGCAGTTTCCAGATAACTAGCGATTGCCCTGGTTACTTTCCGTACATTGGGAAAAGTAAAATCATCGGCAATAATTCCGCGCCAGCCGTCAGTCCCAAACTTGATTTTACCGGAATTGCTAGGGTTACTCATATTGCCACTCTCTCCCGTGCATGATTATTGCTATTTACTATTAGGAAGCATCCCGCAAAGCTGTGGAACAGCCACTAAGCCGCAAGTATCCCCAAAGTAATTTCTCTCACTCTACATGAGCAATGTCAACCCCCGATAGACCCTTTGTTAGTTACCACCTTTGGTCTTTATTTGCCCCCAGCCGGGGACAGGAACATTGGCATTGCCAAATGAGAAGAGGATTTATCAAAGCGCGACAGCATGAACCCCAAGTTAAAGCTTTATTGACAACAGCTACCCCACCCCAGCGCATTGGCATTCTTGCCCAAAAAGGCGTATATGAGTTTCATCATCACCTGCATTGGTTAACTCAGGCTGATGGTGTGGAAAAAGTGGCGAGGTTATTGAGATTGAGTCAAACCCATGAAACAGTTAAATATCGGGTATTGCAAATTTTAAGAAAATATCAAAATGCCCCTTTATTATTAGGTAAACGAATTCTGGAATTAACTTCCGGTGATGAAGGTTTTCCTAAACCGATTGTGATTGAAAAACAAGATTATTGCTTTCGGTTATATGCCGCTATGGACTGTATATTTATTGAGTCTGATAGCACCTTACATATTTTAGATTTTAAAACGGGTAGATCGGCTTTTGACCACAGACAAGCATTAGTTTATTTACTTGCAGCCCGTTATCTTTATCCTGGCAAACCCGCAGTTGCATCTTTTTATAATTTGGAAGCTGGCAAAAAATCGGAATTAATTACTATTAGTAATAGTGAATTTAAAGCTTTAGAATCTGAGTTAGCAAATATTGCCCATCAACATCAAGAAGATTTGCAACAATATGAAGCTAAAAATAGCAACTTCAGTCAAATATTTCCCCCAAATCCCGGCAACCATTGCCGTTTTTGTGCCTTTAGTTCTATCTGTGAATTTGCTGATTTAAAACTACCAAAATCCTATTCCATGCCAATTACAAAATCTCATCCTTCTCCCACATCTTCGTGAGTCGTACTTTGGTGATTTGGGCTTTGGCTAGTTGTTGTATGGGACGGTTGGTGATTTGGAGGGTTATGCTACCGGAGAAAAAATTTCTATGCCCAATTAGAAAATAAACCTTAATTACGGGTATTATATGGTTGAGGCATTTCTTTTATTCATACTGTAAATGCCCATTTTTTAATTTCTGGAGCTATTCAATGTCAATTTACGTCGGTAATTTGTCCTATCAAGTCGCAGAAGAAGACCTCAAGCGGGTTTTTGCAGAATATGGAACTGTAAAAAAAGCTCAACTACCTATTGACCGAGAAACCGGACGTGTCCGGGGTTTTGGCTTTGTAGAAATGAGTTCAGATGCAGAAGAACAAGCCGCAATTGCTGCACTTGATGGTTCTGAATGGATGGGACGCAGCTTGAAAGTTAATAAAGCTAAACCCAGAGAAGATCGTGGTGGTGGTGGACGGGGTGGCGACGGTGGCGGCTATTCTCGCCGTTACTAAGTTTGAACATCCACAATAAATCATAATTTTATCAAGACACACAAAATATGTGTCTTTTTTAAATCCTATGGCGGATTTTATCTAAGTGCTGATATTATAGTTAAAGAACAAGTCAAATTTTTAGTGTTCGGAGCTATTCAATGTCAATTTACGTCGGCAATTTATCCTATGAGGTTACGGAAAATAACCTAACTGGGGTTTTCGCAGAATATGGAAAAGTGAAGAGAGTCCAACTACCCACTGACCGGGAAACTGGTCGGAAAAGAGGTTTTGCCTTTGTAGAAATGGAAAAAGAGGCAGAAGAAACAGCCGCAATTGAAGCACTTGACGGTGCTGAATGGATGGGACGCAGCTTAAAAGTTAACAAAGCTAAACCCAAAGAAGATCGTGGTGGTGGTGGTGGACGCGACCGTTACTAAGTTTTGCCATTAAGACTCTAATTATCATATTTTTAGGACAGAGGAAATCTCTGTCTTTTTTTAATTTATACAGCACTTTCCGGTGTTATGAGGTACATATCCAACGGGCAAGACTTGTACTGAGCTTGTCGATAGCGCAGCGTGGCGTTAGCCATAGTATGCCCGCACTACAAGAGTTTCATAATTCAAGTTTGTACCTCATTAGAGCGAAATCTGCTATATATAACCGTTTCAATTCATGCTATTGTCCGATTTCTCAAATTTTCAGTAAACTTATATTTTAACAAAATCTCTTAAAGAATGATAAGTCAATACCACTGAAATTAATGCTAAACGCAATATTCAATTGTTCTAAAGTTTCCACTAACCAGCTAACAGAATTAGTGGTAGAGTTTTCATAGTGATTAAATAAAATTGCAAATTTTCCTTCTAAATGTGGTTTTACTTTCCGACAAATCAGGACAATTTTTAATAATAAACCCATTGTGGGGACTGTTCCTTGATTACTAATCAAATCCAAGAACACAAAATGCTGTGGTGATGATTTGTTATGAACAACTAAAAAGTTTAATAAATTACCACAAGTTCTCATCAATAATAAATCATTAACTTTTTGTTCATCTGCTTGAGGCAAAATATTTTGTAAATATTTATATAGTTTTTGATTAAATTGTTTTTTTCCGTAGGAGTTATCTACGGAAGATATTAAATATTCATATAAATCATTTTTAAAATTGCGGAAATTTGCAGCTTGTCCGCCGTATTTTATGAATTGTTGGGCTGATTCATGATATGTATTACCATGTTCGACTTTACCAACAAAATACTTTAAGGTGGTATATAATTCACTATCAGTTAACAATGTCGGATTATTTACCGGGCGCAAAATTCGATTAGCTTCAGCCGTTGTCGTGTTTTGCAACATCTGAATTCGCCGCACTTTATAAGTGACATATTGTGATAAATAAATTTCAAATTTATTTTGTACCTGTGATTGAAAATGTCTCACAGTTTCTTTTTGTTCAAAGGTAGAGTCTTCAGTCATTAAATAATGTTCATATAGATAAGGATAACGGCGAATTAAGGTCATTAGTGGTTGATCATCTCGTCTCTTCGCTAGAGGATAAGTCTCATTTACTACCTGAGTAAATCGTTGTAAAATTAAATACTGTTCGCTGCCAACAAACTGTTTGATTAATTCACGGAGACGGCTAATTTCGCGGTAACGTAAATTATTAACTTTATAAGTAGTAGGTATAGTATTAAATAAACTTATTAAATCAGAAATTGCCCTATGTAGTAGGGGGTTCATGTGCCAGTAGTTGATGAGAATATGACAACACCGATTCAGAAAAAACTTAAATTCTTCAGGTGCGGTCTTAGATGCGGTAATTTTGTCTAAAATTGGCAAAATTTCTGGTTCAGGATAATTCGCTCTTTCAATAAATAGGGACCGAAATCTAGCCAACATTTGGTCGAGAGATTCTTTTTGCACTAACTTTAATAAGTGCTGATAGATTAACTGTTGTTCATGATAACAGTCATGATAGTAGTGATCATAGTTTAATTTATGTTTCATGATCAATTGATGTTCTAAGCGCTTTGGCGGTTGCTATAATTACTCATCTGTAACAGGTATGCTAATTGCTGAATAGGCAACTTTGGCAGCGGCTTGTTCAGCGGCTTTAATGGAGCGTCCTTTTCCTTGTCCTAACATTTTTTCATGTAGCCAAACTTCAGCAAAGAAGCGTTCATGAGTGCGGTGGGGTTGACTGACTTCCAAAACTCGATATTCTGGGAGAACTTTGAATTGGGCTTGAGTCCATTCTTGCAAAGCCGCTTTATAATTGAGTCTAGCAGGGTCAAGACGGATTTCTGTGGTTAGCTGTTGGAAATGGGGATCTAACCAAGGACGAATCAGGTTAAGATTTTGAGTGCTAAGGTAAAGCGCTCCGAGAACTGCTTCAAAAGAATCTGCTAATCGTGATTCTTGCCCGATATGATCAGCAGTAGCACTACCAGCCACCAATAAATATAATTCTAAACCATATTCTCTTGCTAGTTGGGCGAGAATGCGATCGCTCACTAAAACCGAACGAATAGCGGCAAAATCACCGACTGAGCAATCAGCATAATGTTCCCATAATACCTCAGCCGCCACGAGACGTACCACCGCATCGCCCACAAACTCTAGTTGTTCATAATTGGCGGTATCAGAGACGGTAGGATGAGTGAGAGCCAAGTCCAATAATTGCCACTTTATCGGTGAATCTAGTGACAAACCAAACTTTTGGACTAAACTTTCAAGCTGCCGTTGACGGCGGGGATAAACGCTGGACATTAGGTAAATGTGGAAAAAAGGGCTAATAACTCTTAACTTAGCATTAAATTATAAAGTATAAATACAAGTCTGTTTTTTGTTTAAAAACTTACTGTGTTAGCATTTTCATAACTTCAACTAGCTGCGGAATGTAGAATTAGCATAGAATACCATACAATAAAAACATAAAAGAAGAGATAGACTGACATTTATTCCTATTGTATCACTTGCATTAAATAAGCATTCAAACTTTCAGGGGTTTCAGCATAGCCATTAAATGCTGTAAGTGCTTGTTCATTGGTAAGTATAGGATGTGGACTGGTATAGTCATTATTAAAAGTGAAACTTAATTTTTCTGCAATGAACAATTTACTTTTACAAGAATCTCTTAAAATTAACCTTAAAAAGAGTAACACAAACCACATTTCATATTTTCCTCGGAAAACCTTATAATGTTCACAATTAGTAAATTCTTCCATTTTATTATTTAAAATATCTGCTGTAATTTCTGGAGCATTTGGAAACTTTTGTTTAATTTTTTCCAAGTCATAATTTACCGAAACTGAGTCTAAAGTTAAATAAATAAAATCTTTGGGGAATTTATCATCTAGTTCTACACCTGTTTTTGTTCCTGTAGTATTTCTAATTTCTATCAAACAAGCATACCAAGCATTAAATAAAATTGTAGCTTGATGAAACTCTTCTTGTCTATCTTTAAAAAGAGTTAAACAAACTTGAAAATCTGGATCACTAACCTCTGATAAATGAAATTCATTTTTGATAATTTCTTTGAAAACATTTACTGAAACATAAAAATTTTCAATTGAATAACAAGATGTTTCAAATATTGGTGGGTTATGAGGTGGTAAAGGTTCATTAAAATCTCTATCAATGAAAAATGCTTTTTTGTACTTATCATATTCTCTATGAATAGTAATAAGTCGGTAAACTTCTAACACTTTCTCTCTACCACCACAATGGATAGGGTGATAATTATTAATAAAGTGCTTGATTCTTGGCACATAATAAGCATTATCTTTACCTTCAAAAAAACAAAATAAACCATCTTTATCTTGTCTTGTATGCAGGGCAAATTCTTGATAGGAAACCTGGGGTTTATCTCGACTCTGTTTGAGTTTATCTAAGTATGACATTAGGCTATAATCATTTCTGAAGGTTGAATATATTGGTCAAATCCAATAGCATATTTATCTAGTTCATTATCAAAAATAAATGGAGAGTGAGTTACTGCTAAAAGTAATTCGCATTTTCCTGAATTGATAATATCTGGAAGTAATTGTCGTTGCCAGATCATTGATAATGATAATTCCGGTTCATCAAAAAGTATAATAAATCTTTTGTTACTTTCAGAAAGGTATATTTTGGAAAATGTAGAAATAATTTGCTTTTCTCCAGAAGAAAGTTTACTCAAGTCAATTTCAGCATCAGTTTTTTTTGATTTGATAAATATTTTGATGGCACTTTCATCATAAAATACTCTTTTATTGATTAAATATTTATTACAAACGTCTTTAAATTTCTTCACCGAGTCATCTAATTCTTTTTGTTTATCATATATTTCTACTAATTTTTTTAAAATATAAGTTAGTGATGGATTTTCAAATGATTGATTTTTAACACTATTTCTAATTTCATTTTT
The DNA here is from genome assembly GCF_009712025.1 of Dolichospermum sp. UHCC 0406. Classification (NCBI taxonomy): domain Bacteria; kingdom Bacillati; phylum Cyanobacteriota; class Cyanophyceae; order Nostocales; family Aphanizomenonaceae; genus Dolichospermum; species Dolichospermum sp. UHCC 0406. The sequence continues at coordinate 411,677 of NZ_VILA01000014.1, read as the reverse complement.
ATCATTTTCAGATAATTCTTTACCAACTCTTGCTAAAATAATTTCAATATCATTTTCATTAATTTTACTTAAAAAATTATTATCTGTGTGAGAAAATCCTTTTATTAATTGACTTAAAATTTCCGAAGTGATTTTAGAAAATCCTTCTTTTAAGAGTTTATCAATTTTACTTTCAATTTGAGTAAAACGTTTTTGCACATCATCCATTCCAAACTGAATCAGTGTATTTTCTTGATTTAAAATTTCATCATCATTATAACCTAAATTATGTAAATCTTCTTCAACCCGTCTATAAGTGGGAAAATACATAATCTCAGTATTTCCAATTCCTGATTCAATTTCTTTTTCACATTGACTAAAAAAAGGGTTGAATATGTCTACTCTTTTTCTCCCAATTTGTATAACAAAAGTACCGCGTTTTCTTGGTTCATAGATAGTTTTATAATCATCTGAAGTATAGACCAAATCTATTCTACTTTGTATAAATTTATTTTTTAAAATCTCAGTTTTAAAAAATAAATCCTGATAGCGACTTGGATGTGTAATTTGATGATTAACTTCATCCATAATTATAGGATTATCGTAAATTTCTTTAACCAATTCATCTACATAAAATTTAGTGATCTCGATAGATTTTCTATCATTAAATGATAAAACTAATCTATCAAATTTAAATTCACCAAGTTTAAAAAAATTTCTTGTCAAAGTATAATAAAAAAGATTTAAAACTTGAGTTTTGCCAATTCCATTTTCACCAACTAGTATTTTGATATTTTCATCAAAAGGAATGTGTATATCATCTGTTCCAAAAAGACCAGACACAGAAAAAGATTTTATATTACTTGTGTTCATTTTATTGTTCATATTATTACACATAAATATATTATATATCAAATGTTTGAAACTAGCTCTATTCAAAATTTCATTAGCTAAAATGTTTCAGTCTCTCTCATTTTCTGTAGTAATTGAAAAAACGAACTATGGAAAATAAAAAATCCATAATTCGCTTAAAAAGAGAGAGTCGGTAGTAAGCCGGGTTCTGTTCTCTTGCGAGGGCAGTTATCTATCTGGGATGCTTGTTACCAAACACCTCTAGCGGCTCTTTTTCAGCGGAACTGGTAAAAGACCAACCGTAGTTCCTTGTGGCCTTGCTCCCAACCGGGGTTTACCGAGCCAACGCCTCTCGACGCTGCTGGTGCGCTCTTACCGCACCTTTGCACCCTTACCAACCAATAAATTGACTGGCGGTATCTTTCTGTGGCACTATCCTCACGATCACTCGCACTGGACGTTATCCAGCAAGTCTGGTCTTTCGGGAGCCCGGACTTTCCTCAAACCAGTCTGAATGACTAATCTGCAACTGCCTACGCCTACTCTCTCTTTCTCTAGTTTACTTTTAATTACATGAAAATCGCAAGACTCAGATAGATTACTTTTTATTCCAAGGTAAAGCGTAGGTCCAAGGGATTTTTTTAATAGTAAAAGGACAATTAATAATTGACACTGGAGGAACATTTATTCCCGGTGCAATACCGGCTCTGATTTCTGAAATTCGCAATACAAGTTGTAAGGAAAATTCTAAATTTTTTTTGCCATCTAAAAAGTCTTTATATAACTTTTTATTCCCTTTAACTCCCGCTACATTAATTAAAGGTGAGGCTGGTTTATAGACTCCTGATTCTTTATCTCTTTGAAAAACATCTTCTGCGGTGACATTTTCAGAAATTGTCTTTTTAGGAGCAATAATTGTCGGAACTTGGGGTATAGCTAAATCGCGGGTTAAGTCAGGAGATTTGCGAATTACCCGCCGCGACTGCTTGCTATGTTCAACCACGAAAGAACTATTATCCCAGTCAACATATATGGCAATACTATCTGATTTATTTTCAACACTCATTGATAATTCTTTTAGATCAGTTTCCACTTTATCTAGTCCATAAGTACCTGTCTTGAAGGAAATACCCACTGTATCTTGGAGATTTTGTGCTTTTAATTGATCATCAACAGCACCTTTTTGGAAATCAACTTTTACTATATCGTCTATAGATGCAATCATGCGATTGATTGTCCAATAGACAACAAGTATATAAATCATCAAAATAATCAGATTTTGGTCGCCACTCTGCATTTTTATAACCCTGATTTTCTACCAATTTCAAAATTGTAACATAGTCTAAACTATGATTTTTATGATTTATGTGATTTATGTGATGAAGTTGTATGATGCAATTGAATGTAATTTTTACAGGTGTGACT